>JBBQKT010000119.1:0-9725 GCA_038327205.1 Burkholderiales bacterium
GGCACCGGCACCGCGCAGGCGCTCAACAACACAGCCAGCCCCAACACCTTGAAACAACGCATGGTCAGTACTGGCAGTGGAAGTGTCCACAGTTTGACAGCCTTGCCCGCAGTGCTTGGACTAGCATCGACAATAGATTCAAATTCAGGAGACAGCTGCCATGGCCGCAAACCCGAGCTCTTCAAAGCCGTCGACTCTGTTCCGCTCCGCGCTGGAACTGATGACGCAATACGCCCACTACCACCGCGACCGCCGCAATATTGCCACCCACTTCGTCGGCATCCCGCTGATCGTGTTCGGCATCGGCGTGCTGATGGCAAGAGCCGCCGTGGATGTGGGCTCAGGCGGACTGACCGTCAGCCTGGCCGCGGTGGTCTGGGCGCTCAGCACAGCCTGGTACCTGACGCGCGGCAATTTGGCACTCGGCGTGGCGGTCAGCGCCGTCAATGCCCTGCTGTTTGCACTGGGCGAACCGCTGGCGGCGGGCAGCACGGCGGCATGGCTGGGCTGGGGCCTGGGCAGCTTCGCCGTGGGCTGGGTTTTGCAGTTCATCGGCCACTATTACGAGGGCAAGAAGCCGGCCTTCGTCGATGACATCGTGGGCCTTCTGATCGGCCCGATGTTCGTGGTGGGCGAAGCATTGTTCTCCTTCGGCTGGGGCGCTGCCATGTTGGCTGAGATCGAACGCCGCGCAGGCCCGACGCATCTGCGCGACCTGGCCCATCCGGCCGGATGAGCACCGTCCTCATCATGGGGGCCGGCTCGGTCGGCTGCTACCTGGGCGGGGTGCTGGCAGCGGCCGGGGTCGACGTGCATTTCGTCGGCCGCCCGCGCGTGCTGGCGGCCTTGCGGCAACACGGGCTGACCGTCAGCGACCGGGACGGCCGCCACCAGCATATTCCCGCCGATCGACTGAATTTGCATGAATTCCCACCCACCCATCTCGCACCGTGCAGCACCCTGCTGTGCGTCAAAAGCGGTGCCACGGTGGAAGCGGCACAAAGCCTCAACGGCGCCTTGCTGCCTGGCAGCATCGCCATCTCGATGCAGAACGGCATCGGCAATGCCGAGCGTGCGCAAGCCGCCGCACCGGTGTTGGATTGGCGGGGCGGGATGGTGCCCTTCAATGTGGTTGAGTTGAGCCCGGGGCATTTCCACCGGGGCACGGGCGGCGCGCTGGTGGCGCAATCGCTGCCGGGATTTGACGAAGGCAGCGACCCGCCGTTGCTCGACCTGCAAGCCGCCTTTGCCCGCCAAGACCACAAGCTCAAGCTGGTGCCCGACGCCACCGCGATGCGCGCCGTGCAATGGGGAAAATTGCTGATCAATCTGAACAACCCGGTGAACGCGCTGTCGGGCCGGCCGCTGCGGGCCGAACTGCTGCAACGCGGCTACCGCCGCTGCTTTGCTGCCCTCCAAGCCGAAGCGCTGGAGGTGCTGAAAGCTGCGCAGATGGCGGTCACGCCGATGAGCCCGCTGTCACCTGACAAGTTGATCGCCCTGCTGCGGCTGCCGAACGTGGTGTTCCGCGTACTGGCTGCGCAGATGCTCAAGATCGACGCCAAGGCCCGCTCCAGCATGGCCGACGACTTGGCCCTGGGCCGCGTGACCGAGATCGATGCGCTCAGCGGTGAAGTCGTGCGGCTGGCCCAGAGCCTGGGCCGCCAAGCGCCGCTGAATGCGCGCATCCTGGCCCTGGTGCAAGCCTGGCCGCAAAACCCGCAGCCTTATGGGCCGAAGGAGCTGGAGATTGCGTTGGGTCTGTGAAGGCAGTGGCGCCGCCTTAGCCGACCAGATTCGCCAAGCTCAGCAAGGCCAGCAGGCCCATCCACAGCACGACCGAGCGCCAAACCAGGGCCACCACACTTTGCAGATGCCCCAGTTGCGGCAACTGGCCTTGGGTCGAGCCCTCGGCGCCATTCGCATCGGCATCGACACCGGCGTCGAAGGTTTTGCTGCGATCCGGCGTCACACCAGGGGCTGACGCACCGCCAAGCTGCAGCCCCAGGGCACCGGCGGCCGAGGCCAAAATGATGCCTTCGTTCGGGTGCAGCCAGAGGCTGGCATCACGCCGCCAGCCGTTCACCGCTTCTTCAAAATTGCCGACGATGGCGAAACCGGTGGCCGTCATGCGGGCCGGGATGTAGTCGATCCAACCAAACAAGCGGCGCGACAAGTGCATCAGACGCTCGTTCGTCGGTGCGTCAAGCGTGCGGCTTTTGAAGGCCCAGTAGCGGCTGGCGAATTCGGCCATCCGGTACAGCACCGCGCCGGCCGGACCCAGGCCCAAGGTGGACATCACCACAAACCAGAAGAACACGCCAAACACATGGCGGTGCGCAGCCAGCAGCGAATGCTCAATGGCATGACGCAGCAATTCGGTGCGCGGCAACTCGCTGGCGTCCAGATGGCGCCATTCGCTCAGCAGCCGGCGCGCTTCCAGGTCATCGCCACGCTCGAGCGCATCGCGAATGTCGGTGAAGTAATGGCTGAACTGCCTGAAGCCCAAGGTCAGGTAGAGCACCAACATGTCCAGCGCCAGCGCCAGCAACACGCTGAAATGGCGTACTGCAAAGTAAATGCCGGCTGCCAGCAGCGCTGGTGCCAGCACCGTGATCGCCCAGACGATGCCTGCATGATGCTCGTCACCGGCATCGAAATTTCGGCCCGTCCAGCGCACCCAGCTGATCACGCCGAGGTGAACGCTGTTGTCATGTCGAAGGGGTTTGAGCTGTTCACACAGCAGGGCCAGCAAGACCGCAAAGAAGTTCATGCCGCTGATGATATCTGCGGGTTTTCGTCAGGCTGCCAGGAAGCGGTAGAAGTTGCGCAACATCGCCGCTGTGGCACCCCAGATGAAGTATTCACGCGACACCCCGAGGCCATCGCTGCTCTGCCACGGCATCGACAGGAACTGCCGCTCGCCACCTTGGTAGCTGAAGCGGTGGCGGCGGTGGTGGGCCGGATTCATCAAAAACCCCAGCGGCACTTCGAAGGCCTCGGCCACCTCGAAGGCATCGAGCGCCAAGGTCATGCCAGGCTGCACCAAGGCCACGATGGGGGTGACCTGAAATGCGGTGACTGTCGTGTAAATCGGCAGTCGGCCGATGAGGTCGATATGGGTGCGCGACAGACCGACTTCTTCCTCGGTCTCGCGCAGGGCGGTGGCTTCGGCGCTGCCGTCCTCGGGCTCGACACGGCCACCAGGAAAACTGATCTGCCCGGCATGGTCGCGCAGATGATCGGCACGGCGGGTCAGCAGCAGGTGCAGGCCGTCATCGCGCATCACCAGCGGGATCAGCACGGCGGCACTGGCAGGCGCCCGCGTCGTCATCAGCCCGCCATCACCTGGAAACTCAGGCACCCACGGCGGCGGTGCAGCAAAGCGCGCGCGCATGGCCGCAGGCGTGAGACGTTCAGGGGGAATCGCTGGCAGGTCCGCATCAACGCCGGTGACGGGCACGGCGCGTGGGTCGAGGATCGGTGGACGTGGCATCGGATTGAGTCTAGGTCGTAAAAAAACCGCCGGAAGCTGGGCTTCGGGCGGTTTTTGCCGGCAAAGAAACTTTAGGAAAGCTTCTCTTTGATACGTGCCGACTTGCCCGAACGGTCGCGCAAGTAGTACAGCTTGGCACGACGGACATCGCCGCGGCGCTTGACGGCGATGGCCGAGATCAGCGGACTGTAGAGCTGGAATGTCCGCTCAACGCCTTCGCCGTTCGAGATCTTGCGCACGATGAAGCTGGAGTTCAGGCCGCGGTTGCGCTTGGCAATCACGACGCCTTCGTAAGCCTGGGTCCGCTTGCGCGTGCCTTCAACGACGTTGACGCTGACGATCACCGTATCGCCGGGGGCGAACACAGGGATGGTCTTGTTCAGACGAACGATTTCTTCTTGTTCGAGGGTTTGGATCAAGTCCATGAGTTTCTCCTAGTGATCGTGGCGGCGTCGAAGCTAGGGCACCGCAGCATGCAGCACCGAAGACAATGAAAGGCTCTGATTTTTTATGTTTTTAGATCAGATTCGACCCACCAGAGGATCGGACAGCCCGCTAGTGTAGCCCGTTTTAGGGCAACTTCGACAAGAACTGCTCATCCGCCTTGCTCAGCACGCCGGCAGCCCGCGCCGCCACGATCAATTCAGGCCTTCGCCGAGCGGTGATTTCGAGCGATCGTTCGCGCCGCCAGCGGGCAATCTGCCCATGGTGGCCCGACATCAGCACCGCCGGCACCAGCTGGCCGTCGAACACCTCGGGCCGGCTGTAATGCGGGCAGTCGAGCAAAAAGCCGTCGGAAAAACTGTCCTGCTGATGCGAGGCCGCGTCGTTCAACACGCCGTCCTGCAAGCGCGCAACCGCATCGAGCAGGGCCAAGGCGGGCAGCTCGCCGCCCGACAACACAAAGTCACCCAGACTCAGCTCCATCGTCACATGACGGTCGAGCACGCGCTGGTCGATGCCTTCGTAGCGGCCGCACAGCAAGATGCCGCCCTGCCCGGCGGCAAGTTCCTTCACCAGCGCCTGGTCGATGCGGCGGCCGGTCGGGCTGAAATGGATGACGGCGGGCTGGTCTTCGCCACGATCGGCTTTGACCGCCGCAATGGCGCGCTCAAGCGGTTCGGCCAGCATCACCATGCCAGGGCCGCCGCCAAACGGCCGGTCGTCAACGCGGCGGTAGTTGTCATCGGCAAAGTCACGCAATTGCCAGGGCCGCACATCGACCTGGCCCGATTCGAAGGCACGGCGCGTCACGCCGTGGCGCAGATGCGGGGCGAACAGTTCGGGAAACAGGGTGATGAGATCGAAGCGCATGGGTCAGGCGCTGGCGCGGGACTTAATAGTCCAGGCCCCAATCGACGGTGATCAGGCGCTGCGCCATGTCGACATCGTCCACAAAGGCCTTAACGAAGGGCACGAGGCGCTCTTGATCAGGCTTGATGGGCGCAGTCATGCCGGGCGGTGTGATGCGCAGCACGCTGTGCGGGCCGGTGTCGATCAGGCCTTCGACGCTGCCGAGGGCCTCGCCCTGGCGGTTGACGACGGACAGGCCGATCAAGTCGATCCAGTAATACTCGTTCGGGTCGACCGCCGGGAACGACGCGCGCGAAATAAACAGGCGGGCACCGCCCAGCGCTTCGGCGCCGGCACGGTCGGTCACGCCTTGAACATGGGCAACGATGCCGTCGCCATGCTCCTTGATGCCGAGAATCTTGAGCAAGGGTGGCACGGGCTTGGCACCCGCGCGCACCGCAATTGCCGCATTCGCCTCGGGCGGCTTGGCGAACCAGCGGCGCGAGGAGAACAGGGCCTGGGCGTCGCTGGAGAAGGCTTGCACCTTCACCCAGCCCTTGACACCCCAGGCGTCGAGAATGCGCCCGACTTCGATGGCGTCTTCAGGCCAGGCCGACTCGTCCGAGCCGCCGGGCATCACACCATCCGTCGGGGCCATCGACATTTAGGCAGCGACCACGAGGGCTTTTTGAGCCTGGGTCACCAGACGCGTGACGGTAGGCGACAGTTGTGCGCCAACGCCAACCCAGTAGTTGACGCGGTCAGCAGCAACTCGCAGGGACTCAGCAGCACCGGAAGCGACGGGGTTGTAAAAACCCACCTTCTCGATGAAGCGGCCGTCACGACGGTTTTGGCTGTTTGCCACGACGATGTTGTAAAAGGGGCGCTTCTTGGAGCCGCCGCGAGCCAGTCGAATCACAACCATGATGTTTCCTATCTATGAAGAGTCTTCATCCACCGCACGAGGAGACACTCAGGGCAAGCAGATCGGGGTGGCACCTGCGCTGTGTTCAATGTCACTGACAATGAACCCAACCGGCCGCCGATGGTTGGCGCTGTAGATACGCCGAACTGTTGATTTTTTCAATCAGCCACTTCGACCAGCACCAAAACCCAACATTATAAACTCCGCCGCGCACTCCAGAACCTCCATGCCAACAGAAAACCTAAAAACCACCACCAGCCTGCTGATCCGCCCGAGCACCGACGCTGACATTGAATCCATCCAGGCGATTTACGCCGACAACGTGCTGCACGGCACCGGCACCTTTGAAACCGAGGTACCCGACACCGCCGAAATGGCCCGCCGCCGCAGCGAGGTGCTGAGCCGCCAGCTTCCCTATTTGGTGGCCGAGCGCGAAGGCACGGTGCTGGGCCTTGCCTATGCCAACTACTTCAGGCCGCGCATGGCCTACCGCTTTTGCCTGGAGGATTCGGTCTATATGCGCCCGGACGCCAAGGGCCAGGGCATCGGCAAACTGCTGCTGGCCGAGCTGATTGCGCGCTGCGAGGCAGCGGGTGCGAGACAGATGCTGGCCGTCATCGGCGACGCCGACAACCAGGGCTCGATCCAGTTGCACCGCGCCCTCGGCTTTGAGCAGACTGGCGTGCTGAAGGGCTCGGGCTGGAAGTTCGGCCGCTGGCTGGATGTGGTGCTGATGCAGCGCCAGCTCGGCCAGGGCAACACCACCAACCCGGAACTGCAGGCATGAGCGCGCCACAGTACAAGTCCAAAACCATCGCCACCTGGTTGGCCTTGCTGCTCGGCAGCCTGGGTCTGCACCGTTTTTACCTGCATGGCTTGAACGACAAGCTGGCCTGGCTGCACCCGGTGCCCACCTTGATCGGGCTGTACGGCGTGCAGCGTATGGACTTGTTGGGACAGGACGACCAGCTGGCTTGGCTGCTGATGCCGATCTTGGGCCTGATGCTGGTGCAGGCGATGATCTGCGGCATCGTCTACGGCCTCACTTCCGACGAAAAGTGGGCCGCGCAGCAGGCCCAGGCAGAGCGGCCCTCGGGCTGGATGGCAATCATTGGCGTGATCGCTTGCGTGCTGATTGGCGGCACCGTCTTGATGACGACGATTGCCTTCAGTGCCCAGCGTTACTTCGAAAGCCAGGTCGAAGCGGCCCAGGAAATCAGCCAGTAGAGGTTCAACTGAACAAGCCGAAGCTGATCCAGTAGCACAGGCCCGCCATCAAGGCGGAGGCGGGGATGGTGAAGATCCACGCCCACACAATCCTGCCCGCCACGCCCCAGCGCACGGCCGAAGCGCGTTGCACCGAACCCACGCCAACAATCGCGCCGGTGATGGTGTGGGTGGTGGACACCGGAACACCCAGGGCGGTGGCCAGGAACAAGGTCATCGCACCGCCTGTTTCGGCGCAAAACCCGCCGACCGGCTTCAGCCTGGTGATCTTCTGCCCCATCGTGCGGACGATGCGCCAGCCGCCGAACATCGTGCCCAGGCCGATGGCGAGGTAGCAGGCAAGAATCACCCAGCTCGGCGGTGCTTTGTCGGTTGCAGCCATGTAGCCGGAGGCGACCAGCAGCATCCAGATCAGGCCGATGGTTTTTTGCGCGTCATTGCCGCCATGCCCGAGGCTGTAGAGACCGGCCGACATCAGTTGCAAGCGCCGAAACCAGTTGTCTACCCGCAGCGGCGAGCTGCGCCTGAACAACCAGGCCACCGCCACCATCAACAGCGAGGCCAGCAGATAACCCAGCAGCGGAGACAAGAAGATGAACAGCACCGTCTTGCCGATGCCGCCCGGGATCAAGTAACTGAAGCCCGATTTGGCGATCACCGCGCCCACGATGCCGCCTATCAGCGCATGGGACGAACTCGACGGAATGCCGTACAGCCAGGTGATGAAATTCCAGGCGATCGCCCCCATCAGCGCACCGAACACGACGTGGTGATCAACGATGCCAGGGTCGACGATGCCTTTGCCGACGGTGGCTGCCACCTTCAACTGAAACACGGCGATGGCGAGCACGTTGAAAAACGCCGCAAACAAGACGGCCTGCTGCGGCTTCAACACGCCGGTGGAGACCACGGTGGCGATCGAGTTGGCCGCGTCGTGGAAGCCGTTCATGAAGTCGAACAGCAGGGCCAGCAGCACCAGCAAGGCCACCACCCAAAAAGCGATCTGCGCGGTCTGCATTTGCGGGGCGCGCGAATCAGGCGTTTTCGAGGACGATGCCCTCGATCAGATTGGCCACGTCTACGCAACGGTCCGAGATCGATTCCAACTGCTCGTAAATCGTCTTCAGCTTGATCAGCTCACGCACATCTTCTTGCTCACGGAACAGCCGGGACATGGCCGAGCGCATCACCCGGTCTGCGTCACTCTCCAGTCGGTCGATCTCTTCGCAGGTCTTGATTGCCGCCTCGGCAATGGCCGGTGTATGGATCTTGGGCAGCAGCGACACCGCGTACTGCACCCGTTCGCAGCAGCGCACGCTCAGCTCGCCCAGGCGCAGCACATCCTCGGGGATGCTGCGCACGTCGTAGAGCTGCAAGGTCTCGCTGGTGTCTTGCAGCAGGTCGACGATGTCGTCCATCGCGTTGATCAGCCCGTGAATCTGCTCACGGCCAATCGGTGTGATGAAGGTGCGGTGCAGCATCCGGTTGACCTCGGCGGTGACCCGGTCGGCATGGTGCTCGGCACGGTCCACCTCGGCCGCGTGTTGCTCGCGCAGCTCGACGTTGTCGTAGTTCTGAATCATCCGCATGAAGGCGTGCGCGCCGACGACGATCTGCGCGCCATGCTCACTGAACAACTCAAAAAAATTGCCCTCTCGGGGCAGCAACTTGGCAAAAAACATCGGGGCTCCTTAGGCGCCGCACCCTGGCTTGCGACGTCACACGATCGTCATCGCCTTGTCACACACGGCGCGAGCGCGAGTGTATGCGTGTGAGCAGCCCGAGCGGCGGCAACGTACCGATGGTTTTTCCAAGCGGCAAGCGTGGCCAAGAGCTTCATAGGGGCGCCGCCTGTCGGGTGATGCGTTGATCGGCGACTTGAGGCAAATACTCCACCAAAGGGCCGAGGCCGGGAGCGGTCAGCGTCGGCGCAATTTCCAACAGCGGCAGCAACACAAAGGCACGCTGGTGCAGCCTCGGGTGGGGCAGGCTGAGATCCGGGCTGGCGAGGATCTGGTCGCCATACAGCAGCAGATCTAGGTCGAGCGTGCGCGGTGCGTTGACAAACGGCCGCTCGCGGCCATGGGCCCGCTCGATCACCTGCAGCGCAGCCAGCAACTCGGCAGGCGGCAAGGCGGTGTCGAACGAGGCTACCGCGTTCAGATAGTCTGGCCCACCGGCATCAATCGGCGCTGTGCGGTAGGCGCTGGACAGCGCAACCGCTTGGGTGTCGGGCAGCACATTCAAGGCGTTCAGCGCCTGGCGCAAGGTCAGCGCCAGATCGCCCAGATTGGCACCCAGGCCGATGAAGACCCGGCTGCGCTTCACTCGGCGGCGGTGCTGGTTTCAGCGGCTGCGCCCGCCACCTTGGGCTTGCGGCGGCGGCGGCGTTTTTTGGCGGGGCTGAATTCAGCCGCATCGCCCTCGCCTTCTTCTTCGGGCGCGTCCGTCGGCGTTGACATGGTGGCCGGTTCTTTGCGCGGCAGCTGATGCACCTTGGGACCGCTGGCCCGACCGCGCTGCTGCTGAACTTTGTCGGCCTCGCGGGCATCGTCAAGCAGGGCGCTGCGCTCGTCGTCGCTGCCCAGGGCAAAGTCTTCCCACCAATCGGCTAACACCGGGTCGATCTCGCCCGCATCGGCGCGCAGGCGCAAGAAGTCGAAGCCAGCCCGGTAGCGCGGCTGGTCGACCAGGGTGTAAACGCCGTTGCCGCTGCGGCGCTCGAAGCGCGGCTGCATCATCCAGATTTCGCGCATGTCGATGGCCAGCTTGCCGCGGCCAGAG
>JBBQKT010000120.1:0-9717 GCA_038327205.1 Burkholderiales bacterium
AGAATTTTTTTGCCGTCGCGCGGCGTGGGCCGCTTGTCCTGTCGCTGCAGGCTGCGCCACTCCAGCCAGGCCAGCGGCGCGACCACGGCGGCACCGATCAAGAACCGCACGCCGGTGAACAGCATCGGCCCCACGTCTGCCATGCCCTGGCTTTGCGCCACAAAGGCCGAGCCCCAGATCAGGGCGATGACGAGCAACAGGAGATTGGCTTGGACGCGGGTCACGGAAGGCGGAATATGGAAGCGAGGGGCAGGATCATAAGACCCCGCCCCCAGGCCCCATCACGTCACTCCTCGCGGCTGCCGCCGAAGATGCCCAGCAGGGCCAGCAGCGACTGGAACACGTTGTAGACGCTCAGGTAAACACCCAGAGTGGCGGTGATGTAGTTGGTCTCTTCGCCGTCTTGCACGCGCTTCAGGTCATACAAAATGAAGCCCGAGAAGATGCCGATGGCCAACACCTGCAAGGTCACCATCAAGGCGCTTGACTGCAAAAAGATGTTGGCAATGCCAACCACCAGCAGGCCAATCGCGCCGATGAACAAGAACTTGCCCATCCCGCTCAGGTCACGCTTGATGACCGACGACAGCGAGGCCATGCCCAGGAAGATCGCGCCCGTGCCGGCAAAGGCCGTCATGATCAGGCTCGCCCCATTGGCCAGGCCCAGCACCGAGCCGACCAGGCGTGACAACATCACCCCCATGAAGAAGGTGAAGGCCAACAGCACCGGCACGCCGGCGGCCGAGTTCTTGGTTTTCTCAATGGCGTACATGAAGCCGAAGGCGCCGCCCATGAAGACGATCAGTCCGACCATCGGCGACATCGAGCGGGTGATGCCGCTGGCGACACCGATCCAAGCGCCCAGCACGGTAGGCACCATCGACAGCGCGAGCAGCCAGTAGGTGTTGCGCAGGACCCGGTTGCGCTCGACCATGACGGCCGGGCTTGCGGGGGAAACATTGGCGAAACTTGGGTTCATGACAAATCCTTTGATTGCGTGTTGAGACGGGTAGTCAGTCGTTTGCCGCGGGCGCGAATATTGAGCGCCTCCACGGCCAGAGAGAAACACATGGCAGCGTAGATATAGCCCTTGGGCACATGTTGGTCGAAGGCCTCGGCGGTCAGCGCCATGCCCACCATCACCAGGAAGGCCAGGGCCAGCACCTTGACGGACGGATGGGCATCAACGAAATCGCCAATCGGCTTGGCAGCGATCAGCATCACGCCCACCGAGGTGACCACGGCGGCCACCATCACCGGCAACTGATCGACCATGCCCACGGCCGTGATGACGGAATCGAGCGAAAACACAATGTCGATCACCGCGATCTGCGCGATGGTCATCCAGAACATCCGCTGTCCTGCTGCCTTCAATTCAGCCGTGTTTTCGGCGGATTGCTCGCCCGGCGGCCCATCCAACTCACGCGCCTCGACCTCGACAAAGATCTCGTGCGAGGCCTTGTAGAGCAGGAACAGCCCCCCGAACAGCAGCACCAGATCGCGACCGCTGATGCCTTCGCCCAGCACCGTGAACAGATCGGCGGTCAGGCCCATCACCCAACTCAGCGTGAAGAGCAGCAGCAAACGCGACACCATGGCAAAGCCCAGACCCAGGCGCCGTGCCTTGTCGCGCATTTCAGGCGGCAGCCGCCCGACCAGGATCGAGATGAAGATGATGTTGTCGATGCCCAGGACGATTTCCAGGGCGGTCAACATCGCAAAAGCGATCCAGAGGTTGGGGTCGAGTAAGAGATCCATGAGGTCGATTTTGTCTGGCGTGCTGCGCTCTGCCTGCGAAGCACTGGCGCGCCAAATAGCTGGGGGAGGGTACGCGGCGCGGCTCAGACCGCGCCCGGGGGCTTCAGGCGTTTGGGGTCAAGGCCTGAGCGCGCGGGGGCCGTTGCAGCCCCTTCAGATAGGGATGCGGGCTCAATGGCACCGCAATGCTGGGCGGCACTTCGGCCATTTGTACCGGCAGTGCCAAACGGGCCAAGGTCTCAAAGAAGAGCTCAGGCACCTCGGGCGTGTTGCTGTCGTTCGATGACGGGTCAAGCTCAATCGCTTCGGCGATCAGCGTGCCGTATTCAACCGTGTCTTGCAGCTCGGCGTCCGCAGTCGCCACGGCCACCGTCGACAGCGCTCCCGCTGCCGCCTGCGCGGGCAGGGCTGCGCAGGCCAACATCAGGGCGTAGAGGAAGGTGGTGAACCAGCGTGTCATGGAGGCCGATTGTACTTTCAGAGCTGTTCTTCTCGCAGGTAGGCCAGTTCTTCCGCGCTGAAGCCTGCCGAGCTGCGTGCTTCCCAGTTGAAAGGCGGGCGCAGCCGGGGGGCTTCGAAGCGCTTGGCCAGGCCGGGGTAGATCGCCACCGGATCGAGTCCGCGCTCCCGGCACAGATGGCGGTACCAACGGTTGCCGATCTCCACATGGCCGATCTCGTCGCGCAAAATGATCGCCAGGATCTCGACCGCCCGGTGGTCGCCGGCGCGGGCCAGCTTGGCTTGCAAGGGGGGTGTCGCGTCAAGCCCGCGGGCTTCCAGGGTGCGCGGCACCAGGGCCATTCGCGCCAGCACATCACCGGCGGTTTTCTCGGCCATCGTCCACAGGCCGGCGTGGGCGTCGAAGTCGCCGTAGCGGTAGCCCAGGCTCTGCAAATGTTCGTGCAGCAGCTTGAAGTGCAGGGCCTCCTCGGCCGCCACCTTCAGCCAGTCGAAGTAGTAGTCGCGCGGCATGCCGGGAAAGCGCCAGATCGCGTCCAGCGCCAAATTGATCGCGTTGAACTCGATGTGGGCGATGGCATGGATCAACGCGGCGCGACCTTCGGCGGTGAAGGGCGAGCGTTTGGGTACCTGCAGTGCCGCCATCAGACGTGGCGCGCTTGGGCGACCGGGCAAATCATCGGGCGCGGCGAACTGCTGGGCCCGGTCCAGCTCAAACAGATCGGCAGTCATGGCGCGGGCTGCGTCAGCCTTTGCTTCAGGGTCTTGCAGGGCAAGGATATCGAGGGCACGGCGGCGAAGTTCCATGGCCTGAATTCTGGCATTGCCCCGCCCGCCTAAAATCTGGCCTTCGCCCTGTTGGGCACAGGGCAAGGGAGCAGCGCATGGCCATCTACCATTTGGGCGACTTGACGCCCGACATCGCCGATTCCGCCTGGGTCGCCGACAGTGCGCAGGTCATCGGCCGAGTCTCGCTGGCCGAGGACAGCAGCGTCTGGTTCAACGTCACCCTGCGTGGCGATACCGAAACGCTCACCATCGGCCGGGGCACGAACATTCAGGACGGCTCGGTGCTGCACGCCGACCACGGTTTCCCGCTCGTGCTGGGCGAAGGCGTGACCGTGGGTCATCAGGTCATGCTGCACGGCTGCACGGTGGGTGACCATTCGCTGATCGGCATCGGTGCGGTGGTGCTCAACGGCGCACGGATCGGCAAAAACTGTCTGGTCGGTGCGGGCGCTCTGGTGACCGAGGGCAAGGTCTTTCCGGACGGGTCAATGATCATCGGCAGCCCCGCCAAGGCGGTGCGCGAATTGACGACTGAGCAGATCGAAGGTTTAAAAGCCAGCGCGCGGCACTACATAGCAAATGCTGCGCGATACCGTTCCGAACTGCGCGCTGAACCGAAAAAGATCTCCTGATGAGTGAATTGCATAAATTTTTGTTTGAAGGGCTGCCGGTGCGCGGCATGCTGGTGCGGCTGACCGACAGCTGGCAAGAGGTGCTCAAGCGCCGTGAGTCCATCGGTGCGCATCCGCCCGAGTTGCGCGCGCTGCTGGGCGAAATGTCTGCTGCAGCGGTGCTGATGCAGTCCAACATCAAGTTCAACGGCGCGCTGGTACTGCAGGTGTTTGGCGACGGACCGGTCAAGCTGGCCGTGGCCGAGGTGCAGCCTGATCTGAGCTTCCGGGCCACTGCCAAGGTGGTGGGCGAAGTGCCGCCCGGTGCGCAGCTTGAGGCGATGTTGAATGTGCACGGCCAGGGCCGCTGCGCCATCACGCTCGACCCCAAAGACAAGTTCCCCGGCCAGCAGCCCTACCAAGGCATCGTGCCCCTGCACGGCGACCAACGCGAGCCGCTGCAAAAGTTGTCCGAGGTGCTGGAGCACTACATGCTGCAGTCCGAACAGCTCGATACCAGGCTGGTGCTGGCCGCCAACGATGGCATCGCGGCAGGCTTGCTGATCCAGCGGCTGCCGGTGCAAGGCGAGGGCAATCTCGGTGCCCAGAACGAGGACGATATCGGGCTGTCCGACGCCTACAACCGCATCAGCATCCTGGCCGCGACCTTGACCGCTGAAGAGCTGTTGACGCTGGATGCCGACACCATCCTGCACCGCCTGTTTTGGGAAGAAACCGTGCGCCGTTTTGAGCCGCAGATTGGCGAGACCGGCCCCAAATTCGCCTGCACCTGCTCGCGTGGCCGCGTCGGTGCCATGCTCAAGAACCTGGGCCGCGAAGAGATCGACGGCATCATCGAAGAACGCGGCGATGTCGAGATCGGCTGCGAGTTCTGCGGCCTGCAATACCACTTCGACACGGTGGACGTGGGCGAGTTGTTTGCGGTCGATCTGGCACAGGCAGGCGGCACCGGCACGGTGCAATGAGCGCGCTCGGGATGAGCTAGCGAGCGCTCGGCACTCCCCTAGTTTCAAACTGTGACGGGATTGACGCTGCAGCGCTGAACTGCGAGCTTCCAAGATTGATCGAGCGCGATCACGGAGGCTTGCGATGGCAGACTCAAAAGGTGGCGGTTTTCCCTGGACCAGCATGGCTGTGCTGGTGGCCTTCGTGGGCAGCACGCAGTTGGTGCCGCACGCATTTGAGCAGCTGCGGCCGCCCGAAAAGGAGCGGGCGCAGACGACGCTCACTGCCGAGTTGGAGGTCGACGCGCGTCTTTGGGAAGACCCGTTCGCGGCGTTGCGGCGGTTTGAAGCCGAGCGGGCCGAGCGCTGTGAAAAGGCTCGCAAACAAAGCGCTGTCACGCTTGATTGCACGGCCAGCGGGGCTGCGGCACGCCGGCCTGAATCACTGCGTCTCAAGCTCGATCGCGATGGCGACAAGGACCTGAGCGAATCGCTCGTCGTGCTGGCCTTGGTGCCGGGCAACCCCTTTGTCGGCGCCGAAGAAGGCCGGCGGCGCACGCGCTATGCGATCTTGGCGGGCCTGCAGGCACAGGACTATGTGCCCGACAACGCAGAGCGGATCGGGCTGCTGGAGTTCGACATCGCCAAACTGTCCGATGCCGGGGTTGCCGATCCGGGCAAGCCCGAAAAGTCCAGCGAGGGCGTGGCCACGCCCAAATTCGTTGTGCCCTTCGAGATGCTGTCGGAGCGCCATTTGCAGCGCGACAGCGAGGGGCCGGTGGACGCGCCACTGCGGCAGCGCCGCTATCAGCAGGTGGCGGTGCTGTGGATTGACGAGACGGCCTTGCCATCGTCCAAGCTGAATGCGTTGGCGCGCTTGCTGGACGGCATGTTGGGGCCGCGTGTGCTGGCGGATCGGCAGGTGTGCGGCAAGCCCGAGACCGCGCTGCCGCACCTCGCAATGATTGGCCCATCGTCCACCGACGCACTGCGCACCGCCTTGGCTGATCTGCGCCTGGCCGGCGAGCAACTGTCCTGGCGCAAGCGCGACGGCAATGAGCCGCCGGCTTACTGCGGCTGCCCAGGCGCAGACGCCAAAAGCTGCCGTGCGCCCAGCAGCTTGCCCAGCCTGGACGAGTCCGCCGTGGCGGGCTACCGGCTGCTGGCGGGGGCGGAGATGGTCAGCGCCGGTTCCACCGCGCCGAACGGCATGTTGGCCGAGTTGAAAACGCAAAAGCTCGAGGCATTCTTGAACGAGCAGTTCGACCGCATCCTGGGTGGCAAGCCGCCGGTGGAGGTGACGTTTGAACGCACGATTGCCACCGACAACGACCTGATCAAGAAACTGGTGGCTGAGCTGCGACTGCGTCTGCCCGCCAGTGCGAAGCGGCGCGTGGTGATCGTGGCCGAGCGCGATTCGCTGTACGCGCAGTCCTTGGTGAGTGAGCTGCGCTACCGGCTCAGTGAGTTCCGCAACCTGAGTTATGAGGTGGTGTATTTTTTTCGAGGCATTGACGGCGTGACGACCCGTGACAGTGCCGAGCTCGGCAACGTTAAATCCGGCGATAAGTCGGCACCCGAGAAACGCCTGGAGTGGCCCGAATCGCGCGATCAGCTCGACTATCTGCGCCGTCTGTCCATCTCGCTGAAGAGCAGCGAGATGGGCATGGGTGGCCCCATTGGCGCCATCGGCATCTTGGCCAGCGACGTGCATGACAAGCTGCTGGTCTTGCAGGCCTTGCACGACACCTTCTCGGACAAGGTGTTTTTCACCACCGATATGGATGCCCGTTTTTTGCATCCGCGTACCCAGGCCTTCACGCGCAACCTGATCGTCGCGAGCAGCTTGCCGCTGGCGTTCTATCCGGCCAAGGGCGGTTTGATTGACCTGCAGGCGGGCACGCCGCCACTGCGCGATGTGTATCAAATGGCCAGCTATCTCGCCGCCCGCCGGGTCGGTTGCGTGGACGGGGCCTGCATGCGGGTGGAGCGCGCGGCAGCCGACAAGGCGCTCAAGCACCCATCGCTGTACGAAGTGGGCCGCAATGGGCCAGTGCCGTTGTCGGGCTACGCCTTGACGCAGCGGCCACCTCAATCAAGTGCGCCACGCGTGATGATGGCTTGCGGCTTGGTCGCCTTGCTGTTGGGCGGCTTGCTGGGCTGGCCCTCCACGCCCGCCATCAGGCAGGCGCGGGCGGCATTTTTGAAGCGTCCGCTGTCGCCGGATGCCCTGCCAATGAACCTGCCCGGTGTGATCCTGGTGGCCTTGCATGCGGCGCTGGTGGCCTATGTGCTGTGCTCGTTGATTGAATTTGTCAGCCCCAAACAATTGAGCTTTGTGCAGACCCTGTTGCTGGCCACTTTGTCGGCGTTTGGGGCGCTGCTGGCGGTGCTGCCAGCCCTGCTGACCTCGCAAAACCAGCAACTGCGCAATCTTGACGATGAATCGTCCACACGCATGCCCCGCATTGACCGCCTGCATGTGGTCTTGCTGCTGATCGTGGTGGCCGCCTGGGTGTGGGTGGCGTGGCCCCGTGCAGCGAAGGAGATTTGCCTGGACTGCGAACCCGTTACTTGGCTGGAGGGCGTCAGTGCCTGGCCCTCGCACCTGATTCATTTGCTTGCGCTGGTGACCATCCTGTGCTGTCTGGATGTCGCCTGGGCCGACACGCTGCACCGTTTGAAGCTGGATTCCACCTGGCTACGGCTGCCCACACCGGCGGCGCAAAAGATGCGGCGTGACGGCGTAAGAGGCGTGCTCGAGGGCTGGTTCAACCACATCAGCATCCTGACGTGGCGGCGCGAAAAATCCATCAGCAATGACTTTGAAGAGCTTTGGACGGCCTACGGCAGCCGTGGCGACAGTCGGCCGCGCTTCGCCCGAACCTTGATCTGGTATTTGGTCACCGTGGTGCTGATGGCTCTGGTGTTTTATGCGCTCAGCGAGGGGCAGATTCCCGAGGTGCCGGTCCGTGGCGACGACCACCGCCAACTGGTGCGTGCCACGCTCTACGCGATCTTGCTGCTCTTGCCGCTGTTGGTGGTGGCGGTGGCTGACGCGACCGTGCTGGCGTTTTGCTTCATCCGCCACCTGAACAGCGGGCGCACGGTGTATCCGACGCCGACGGTTGAAAAGTTCGCCCACTCGCTGGGTGAGCAACAGGCCGGACTGTGGCTGCGCCGCATCAAGGCCAAGCCGGCCGACCGCCTGGCCACGGGGGATGCCACGTTCGACGTCCACACCTTGCTGGATGATTGGATCGACGTGCAAGTGGTGGCGCGGCGCACGGCCTCGATCTCGCGGCTGGTCATCGGTCCGTTTGTGGTGCTGGCCCTGCTGGTGGTGGCGCGCAGCCGATTGTTCGACAACTGGTCGCTGACGCCCGCCATCGCCATCGCCACCTGTTTTTATCTGGCCTGGCTGATTCTGCTGGCGTCACTGCTCAAGATCGCTGCCGAAAAGACCCGCAAGCGCGCGCTTCGCAGCATGAATGCCGATCTGCGCTGGTTGGCTGGCAGCCCGCCAGAGACCCTGGTGCTGGTGGAGCCGTTCAAACGCCTGATTGCGGCAGTGGAGAACAATCAGCTTGGCGCGTTCGCGCCGTTCTTCGAGCAGCCGCTGCTGAAAGCCATCCTGGTGCCGCTGGGCGGGGCCGGTGGCGCGCAGTTGTTCGATTACTTGCTGTTGGCGCGATAAGCGCTCAGGGCCGCTTGAACGCGCTGTTCGCCCTGTCCCGCGACCCGCTGCCAGCCCACACCGGCCGAGGCCAGAGCTGCACGGATGGCCGCATCGATGGGCGCCCGCACATGGGGGCCATCGCGCTGCAAGCCATCGGCCACCCAGGGCAGGTCGAGCTCGGTCAGCAGGGTCAGCGCGCAGCGCCGGTGAAAAGCCAGCGCGGCCGGGTAGAGGCTGGCGTCCTGAAACAAATAGTCGCTGTAGATGGCCGTCATCAGCGCGGTGGTGTCGCAGATCACCACGTCGGACTTCAACGCGGCGGCGTCGATGGCGGCCGTCTGCGCGGCGGCAATGTCCGCCTGCTCATCGGGCCGCGGCGTGCGGCCTTCGCGGTCGCACCAGGCGCGCAGCAGTTCGGGCACAGCCACGCCGCCGAGTTGCTCGGCCAGCGCCTGAGCCAGCGCAGTCTTGCCGGTGCTTTCCGCCCCGACGATGGCGATCAGCGTGGCCATGACAGTTGCCTGGCCCAGGCGCGCCAACCCAGCACCGACAGCGGGATGAAGATGGCATACAGCACGACGGTCAGCCAATAGCCCTTGAAGGCGAACAGCGCCACGCTGACGATATTGACGATGATCCAGACCGCCCAGTTTTCCTGGTATTTGCGGCCCAGCAGCCATTGGCCGGTGAGGCTCGCCACGGTCGGGAAGGCGTCAAAGTAGGGCACCGGCGAATCGGTTTGATGGGCCAGGAACAGGCCCAGCAGCGGCCACGCCAGCAAGGTGATGCCGGCGGCCACCAGCAGCCCTTTCGGGCTCAGCCGCCGCACCCGCAGGGCCCGGCCATCGGCCCCGGTGCCGCGCAGCCATTGCCACCAGCCCCACAGCGCCAAAGCAGCGAACAGCAGCTGCAAGCCGGCCTCGCCGTAAAGCTTGCCGTCCCAGAACAGCAGGAAATAAAGCAGGGAGGCCATGATGGCCAGCGGCCAAGCAAGAGCGTTGACCCGCATATTGCAGACCACCATCCACAGCGACAGCGCAAAGCCGAAAATTTCGGCCCAGGTGATCGGGCTGCCCAGCGCCGTGAAGGCGGGGGCCATCAGGAATTCAAGCATTGAAATCAGCGGTGGACCTGGACGAAGATTTCGTCTTGCTTGACCATGCCCAGCTCGAAGCGGGCCTTTTCCTCAACCATTTCCAAGCCCTCGCGCAGATCGCGCAACTCCGCCAAGAGTTGCGCATTGCGGGCCCGGGCTTCGGCATTGGCCGCCTGGGCTGACACCAACTCGGCCCGCAAGGCGGCGCCGCGCGGCAGGCCGCCCTTGCCCAACCAGAGTTGGGCCTGGATGGCCACCAAAAAGGCGGCGAGGAGGATGCCAAGGACTTTCACGACCGCGAGCTTAGCGGAGGTTGTAAAACGCCTTGCGGCCAGGGTAGTAGGCGATGTCGCCCAGGTC
>JBBQKT010000121.1:0-9666 GCA_038327205.1 Burkholderiales bacterium
CCAGCGTGCAATTTACTGACCCGAGAGCCTGCCGATGTTGAATCAAAGTCGTGTGTTGTTCGGCCGCCTGCTTGACGCGTTCTGGCTCGTGCCGGGCCTGATGGTGCTGACAGGCGTGCTGGCGGCGATCGGCTTCGTCGCGCTGGACCGGACCGGCTGGTTGCCGCTGTCGCTGTTGCAAAGCGCCTGGCTCTACAACGGCGGCGGCACCGGGGCGCGGACCTTGCTGGGCACGGTCGCATCGTCGGCGATTGGGGTGGCGGGCACGGTGTTCTCGATCACCATCGCAGCCTTGTCCTTGGCTGCGGGGCAAATGGGGCCGCGGCTGCTGCGCAATTTCACGCAAGATCGGGGCAACCAGTTCACCCTCGGCGCGTTCCTGGGCACCTTCTCTTATGCCTTGATGGTGCTGCGCAGCGTGCGCACCCAGGGCGAGGGCGAGTTTGTGCCGCATCTCTCGCTCAGCGTGGGCATCCTGCTGGCGTTTTTGTGTGTGGCCACCCTGGTGTATTTCGTCAACCACATGGCCGGGCGCATCAATGTCGACACGGTGATCGAGCTGGTCAGCGACGAGGTGCATGAGGCCATCGTGCGCTTGTCGTCCACCGAGCCGCAGCGAGGCCAGCGGCCGACCCTCGACCCTGCCCACATGCAGCTGGTGCTCGACCCACGTCGCGGCTATGTGACGAATCTTGACGCCGATGCTTTGGCCGGTTGGGCCGCGCGCCACGGCACGGTGCTGCAGCTGCTGGTGCGGCCCGGTGACTACGCGTTTCCTGGCGCGCCGATGGCCGCTTGCTTCCCGCCTGTTGCGCAGGCGCAGGACGTGGTTCGCTTGGCGGTGTCGCTGAGCGCCGAGCGAGCCAGCGACGACGACATCGAATACAGCATCCGGCAGTTGGTCGAGGTGGCGGTGCGCGCGCTTTCGCCCGGCATCAACGACCCGCACACCGCGATGAGCGCGCTTGATCGCTTGGGGGCGGCGCTGTGCAGCCTGGTGCCGCGCCATCTCGCCGACGGGTTGGTGATGCGCGACGGCCGCTGCGTACTGGTCGTGCCTGCGGTCAGCTACGACCGGCTCACTGACACGATGTTCAACATGATCCGGCAGCACGCCGCTGGCAGTGCAGCGGTGCTGACCCGGATGCTGGAGGTGCTGACCGCCGTGGCCAGCTGCGAGCGCGATCCGGCCCGTCTTTGTGTGCTGCGGCGGCATGCCGAGCTGATCGCGGCAGACGCAGCGCGGACGGTGTTGACGCCGTTTGACCAGGGGACGGTCTGCCAGCGCGCCCACGACTTCAACGCCATGTGCCGCGTGGGTCCGACCTCGAGGGTCGACAATGCTTGAGCGGCCGCACCGGCATCGCTGAACCCCTGCCGAACCCCTGCCGACCCTGATTCCCGATGCTCGATATTGCCGCCATCTGCCTGACGCTGACCGCCATCCTGGCCTATCTGAACCACCGCTTCGTGCGCCTGCCGATGACGATTGGCGTCATGGTGATTGCGTTGTTGCTCTCGCTGGGCATCGTCGGCTTGGACGCGCTGGGCCTGGACCACGGCCTGCGCGAGTACGAAGAGGTGTTCATCCGGTCGATCGACTTCTCCGACGTGCTGATGCGCGGCATGCTGTCGCTGCTTCTGTTCGCCGGTGCGCTGCATGTCAACTTGCCCGCGTTGAAGAACTTTCGCTGGCAGATCAGTGGCCTGGCGCTGGTGGGCACCTTGGCGTCGACGCTGCTGGTGGGCTTTGGCATGTGGATCGCACTGCCCTGGGTGGGGATTGCCTTGCCGCTGGTGCCCTGCCTGCTGTTCGGGGCGCTGATCTCGCCGACCGATCCCATCGCCGTGGTGGGCATCCTCAAGACCGCCGGCGCGCCGCGCAACCTGGAGTTGGTCATTGCCGGTGAATCGCTCTTCAACGACGGTGTGGGCGTCGTGCTGTTCGCCTTGCTGCTGAGCGTGGCAGTCAGCGGTGCCTGGCCCTCGACCGGCGAGGCGGCGACGCTGCTGCTGCGCGAAGCCGGTGGCGGCATTGCCTTCGGCCTGGTGCTGGGCTGGGTCACCTACCGTCTGCTGAAAAGCGTTGACCAGTACCAGGTGGAGGTGCTGCTCACCTTGGCGGCGGTGCTGGGCGGCTATGCCTTGGCCAATCACCTGCATGTGTCGGGGCCACTGGCCATGGTGGTCTGCGGCTTGATGGTGGGCAATGCCGGCCGCGATCTGGCCATGTCCGACGTCACGCGGCGCTATATCGACATGTTCTGGGAGTTGATCGACGAGATCCTCAATGCCGTGCTGTTTGTACTGATCGGGCTGGAGGTGCTGCTGATCAAATTTTCGGTGCCGCTGCTGTGGGGCGGTGCGGTGGCAATTGCTGTCACGCTGGCCGCGCGGTGGTTGACCGTCGGGCTGCCGGTGGTGTCGTTCGCCAAGTATTTCCGCCTGCCGCCGGGCTCGTCACGGGTGCTCACTTGGGGCGGTCTGCGCGGCGGCATTTCGGTTGCGTTGGCGCTGTCCTTGCCCGAGACCGGCGAACCCGATTCGGCCCGCGCCACGATCCTGGCGCTGACCTACTGCGTGGTTGTTTTTTCGGTCCTGGTGCAGGGGCTGACGATAGGCCGTGTCGTACGCCGGTCGATGGGAAAAGCGTCCTGAGCATGGGCGCTCACCGCCACGTCCTCACGTCGTTGCGGTCATCACCTTCGGCATGACGGCCAATCTCCTGGTCTTGCTGTGTGTGGCCATGGCCGTGGCCGTGCTGTGCCTGCCGCGCCTGCGCCAATCGCGCGATGGGCGGGCCACCATCACGCCCCTGGCGTCCATCATTGGCAGTGGATTTCTGGTGTTGGCACCGCTGCTGGTGCGCGAGTTCGGGCAGCGGGCCGTGTGGGTGATGGCCGGCCTGTGCGGCGTGTCCTACCTGGTCGGCGCGGCGATCCGGTTCAATATCCGCGCCCTGTCAACCGGCGACGCGCCGATGAGCGCCCCGGCCGATCTGCCGCGGCCGGCGGCGCTGCTGGAGCGGGTGTCGCAGTCGGCGCTGGCCTTCGCCTATGTGATCTCGGTGTGCTACTACCTGAACCTGTTCGGTGCGTTCGCCTTGAGCATGGTGCTGCCCGATGTCCGATGGGCCGCACAGGCGGTCAGCAGCGCGGTGATTGTGGCCATCGCAGCGCTGGGCTGGACGCGCGGGCTGGCGGGCCTGGAGCGGGCCGAAGCGGTGTCGGTGGCACTGAAACTGGCGGTCATTGCGGGCCTGTTGGGCGGCATGTCGCTGTACACCTGGGGCCTCTGGCGGACGGACGAATTGCAAACGTCCACCGGGCACTTCGACTGGAACTCGGTGCGCCTGGCCTTCGGCTTGATCATCACCGTGCAGGGCTTCGAGACCTCGCGTTATCTGCGCGAAGGCTACGACGCCGAGACACGCATCCGCACCATGCGCTACGCGCAGTGGTTGTCGACCGCCATTTATCTGGTCTACATCGGCTTCGCCGGGCTCGACTTCAACGCCGCCAATGTGCCCTTGAAAGAGACCGCCGTCATCGGCCTCACCGCCCCGATTGCCAGTGTGCTGCCGATGCTGCTGGTGCTGGCGGCGTTGGCGGCCCAGTTCAGCGCCGCCGTGGCCGACACCAACGGCTGTGGCGGTCTGGTGCAGGAGATGAGTGGCGGTCGGGTGCATTCGCGCTCGGCCTATGTTGGCTTGGCCTTGCTCGCGCTGCTGTTGACCTGGGTCGCCAACATTTACGAGATCATCAGCTTCGCCTCGCGGGCCTTTGCGCTTTATTACGCGCTGCAATGCGCGCTCGCCAGTTACTTGGCGCACCGTCAGCGCGCGGAGCTGCGCAGCGCGGGCTTCGGTCTGCTGACCTTGCTGATGCTGGTTGCGGCCGTGCTGGGCTTGCCGGCTGAATGACCCGATGCCCATGGGGCAGCTGACAGCGCCGGGCCGCTGTCGCTTTGTCCTACAAGGGTTTGAGCCTAGGTCGGGCGGCGGCCGGGCGTCATGCACGGTAAGCTGAATGTTCAATGCCGCCAAGCCCACGGGCCGCGCAAGTCGATGACTGCTGACCCAGATGGCCAGTCCCCCGGCAAACCTGCGTAGCGGACGCCTGACCAACCAGTTCACAAGGACCCCGACCATGAATATCCTGATGGTGCTGACGTCACACGACCAACTCGGCACGACCGGCAAGAAGACCGGTTTCTGGCTGGAGGAATTTGCCGCGCCGTACTACGTTTTCAAAGACGCCGGTGCCGAAGTGACCCTGGTCTCGCCCAAGGGCGGCCAGCCCCCGCTCGATCCCAAGAGTGACGAGCCCGAGTCCCAAACCGATGACACCCGCCGCTTCAAGGCAGACACCGCCGCGCAACAGGCGTTGGCGCACACCGGCAAGCTGTCCGAGGTGAAGGGCGCCCATTACGACGCGGTGTTCTATCCCGGCGGCCATGGCCCGCTGTGGGATCTGGCGCAAGATGCCGATTCGCTGCGGCTGATCCAGCAGATGCTCGCGGCCGACAAGACCGTGGCTGCTGTTTGCCACGCGCCCGGCGTGTTGTGGCGCGCCGTCGATCCCGATGGGGTGTCGGTGGTCAAAGGCAAGCGTGTCACCGGCTTCACCAATACCGAAGAAGAGGCCGTCGGCCTGACCCAGGTCGTGCCATTTCTGGTGCAAGACCTGTTGACCGAAAGCGGCGGCCACTACAGCAAGGGTGCCGACTGGCAGCCCTATGTGGTGACCGACGGCGCGCTCATCACCGGGCAGAACCCGGCCTCCTCGGCACCCGCCGCGCATGCACTGCTGGCCCGCCAGGCTCAGCGCTGAACCGTCGCCGCCGACCCCACTTGAACCCAATCGAACAAGGAGCCTCCCATGGCCCACCGCAGCACCAATCCTTTTACCAACACCGTTGAAAAGTCATTCGATGAACTGAGCGACGCGCAGCTGCAAACCAAGTTGCAAACGGCTCAGGACTGCTTCGACAACACCTGGCGCGACCAGAGCTTTGCACGCCGCCGGGTGGTGCTCAAGCGCGCCGCAGCCTTGATGCGTGAGCGCCAACAATCGCTGGCCGAACTGGCCACGCGCGAGATGGGCAAGTTGATCGCGCAGAGCGCGGGCGAGGTGGCGCTCAGCGCGGCGATCATCGATTACTACGCCGACCACGCCGAGTCGTTTCTGGCCCCCGAATCGCTGAAGACGGCCAAGGGCCAGGCGGTGGTGGAAAGCAGCCCCTTGGGCGTGCTGTTCGGGGTCGAGCCCTGGAACTACCCGTACTACCAAATCGCCCGCTTTGCCGCGCCCAACCTGATGGCGGGCAATGTGGTGATGGTCAAGCACGCTTCTAACGTGCCGCAATGCGCGCTGGCCTTTGAGCAACTGATGCACGACGCGGGCCTGCCCGAGGGCGGTTACACCAACTTGTTCATCTCCAAAGACCAGGTGGCTGCGGTGATCGATGACAAGCGGGTGCGCGGCATCGCCTTGACCGGCAGTGAAGCGGCCGGTGCGGTGGTGGCGGCACGGGCGGGCCAGAACCTGAAGAAATCAACGATGGAGTTGGGCGGCAGCGACGCCTTCATCGTGCTGGAAGATGCCGACATGGCGCTGGCCGTGAAGCAGGCGGTCAGCGGCCGCATGGGCAATGCGGGCCAGGCCTGCACCGCGTCCAAGCGCTTTATCGTGCTCGACTCGGTGGCCGACGCCTTTCTTGAGCAGTTCAAGACGGCACTGGCCCAGTTCAAGCCCGGTGACCCGATGGACGAGCGCAGCACCCTGGCACCGCTCAGCTCGGCCGATGCTTTGGACAAGCTGGAGCAGCAGGTGAAAACTGCGGTCGAACACGGTGCCAAATTGGCGCTCGGTGGCGAGCGGGTGGCGGGCACGGCAGGCAACTTCATGCAGCCCACCGTGCTGACCGACATCAGCGAAAGCAACCCGATGTTCAGCGAAGAATTTTTCGGCCCGGTGGCCATGTTCTTCCGCGTGCCCGATGAAGACGCGGCCGTGGCGCTGGCCAACAATTCACCGTTCGGGCTGGGCGGTTCGGTGTTCACCCAGGACGCCGAGCGCGGCCGCCGGGTGGCGCGCCGCATCGACACCGGCATGGTGTTCGTCAACTCGGCCGCGTTGTCGATGCCCGATCTGCCGTTCGGTGGCGTCAAGAATTCGGGCTACGGCCGCGAACTCTCGGGCGCTGGCATTCAAGAGTTCGTCAACAAGAAGTTGATCCGCGTCGCTTAAGTCGCAGTTGGGATGGTCGGGCCGCGCTATTTGCCGTGCGGCCAGACCGCCTTTTTGGTCGGCGCTTTCACGCCCTTGGCCTTCGATGCCCACAGCTTGTAGGCCACCGGCGTCATCTCACGCTTCATCAGTTGCACCAGCTCGCCTTGGGCAATGCTGTGCTCCATCAAGGTCTTGGTGTACGGCGGCGGATCGTCCCAGGCGGTGGCGACGATCAGGCGGATTTGCTCGGCAGTGAGGCGGGGGACGGTTTTGGCCATGGCGCGATTGTCGTTGAACCTAAATCCGGCAGTTGAACGGTGATCGTGCGCGAGCATCGAAAAAATAAAAACATGCGTCGGCGCTGACGGGAGTGAGCGGCCAACTGCCGGATTTGGGTTCAATGCCCCGCGAAGTCGAGCAGGGTGAACAGTGCAAGCCCGCTGTCCCGCAGCCGTGTCGAGCCGCCCAGTTCGGGCAAATCGACAATCGCCGCGCCCTCGATCACCTCGGCGCCCAGCCGCTGCAGCAATTTGGCCCCGGCCAGCATCGTGCCGCCGGTGGCAATCAGATCGTCGATCAGCACCACCCGGTCGCCCGGTTTGACCGCATCGGTGTGGATCTCGACCGTGGCGCTGCCGTACTCGAGCGCATAGGTTTCTTCCAGTGTGTCGAAGGGCAGCTTGCCTTTTTTGCGGATCGGGATGAAGCCCAGGTTCAGCTCATAAGCCAGCACCGAGCCGATGATGAAACCCCGCGCGTCCAGCCCCGCGATGGCGGTGGCACCGGCGTCGAAATAGCGGTGCACGAATTGATCGATCAGCAGCCGAAAGGTGCGCGGGTTGGACAGCAGAGGCGTGATGTCGCGGAACTGCACGCCCGGCGCGGGCCAGTCGGAGACGGTGCGAATCTGGCCCCGGAGATGATTGCAAACAGCGTCCATTTCAGTCATTCGCTTGTCCTTCGTTGTGGCTGAGCACCCAGCGTGCCCGACCAGCTTGTTTGGCCTGATAAAGCGCTGCATCTGCCGCCTGCACCAGGCCCACCGACGACAGGGCGGTCTTGCCAACGCGCGCGGCGAGGCCGATGCTCAGCGACAGGCAGGTGGTCAGCGGGGAGGCGGCGTGTTCGAGTGCGGCGGCCTGCATGGCGTCCATGCAGCGCTGCGCCACCACCTGTGCGCCGGCTAGATCGGTGTCTACCAACAGCAGGGTGAACTCCTCGCCGCCGTAGCGGCAGACGGTTTCACCGCTGCGGCCCGCGCACTGGCGCAGCAGCTGGGCGACGCGGCGCAGGCAGTCGTCACCCGCCACATGGCCGTAGTGGTCGTTGTATTGCTTGAAGTGGTCGATATCCACCATCAGCAAGGCCAGCGGCTTGGCCGAGCGGGCACTGCGCTGCCATTCGAGCTGCAAGCTGTGGTCAAACAGCCGCCGGTTGCCCACGCCGGTCAGGCCGTCGGTCGTCGATTGCCGGGCCAGCAATTCGTTGGCCTGGCGCAAGCGCGTTTCCTGCTGCTTGCGCTCGGTCATGTCGGTGATGATGCAGACGAAGAGGTGGGTGGTTTCGGTCTTGACCTCGGCCACATTGAGCTGCAGGGTCATGCTTTGGCCACTGCGGTGGCGCGCGTTGAATTCGCGCGGTGTGCCGACCAAGGCGGTTGGCACCAGCCGCTGTTCTTCGCTGTTCGCGGCGTGGCCCAAGCCCAGCAGCAGTTCGATATGGCTGCCCTGCAGCTCGGCCATGCTGAAGCCGAACAGTGCCTCGCAAGCCGGGTTCAGCTCCAGCACATGGCCCTGGGTGTCGAGGGTGAGCACGCCGTTCTGCGCCGCGCGGATCAGTGCCTGCAAATGGGCTTGGCTGGCGGCCAGCCGCTGTTGTTCGCGGACCATGTCCGTCACGTCCAGCCGCACGCCGATCACGCCACCCGACGGCGTTGGGCGCTCGTAAATACGCAGCCAACGGTCGTCGTGAACCCGCTGCAACAGCGGCTCTTTGTGGCGTGTTCTTTCGGCTCGATGGGTGGCCAGGCGACCGGCCAGCCATTCTTCTTCGCGACCGACGGCATCCGGCACACCGCCTCCGGCCAGCGACAAGCGCACCAGCTCCTCAAAGCTGGCGTGCCGCTCGAAGTGCGGCAGCATGTGGGGGTAGATATCAACCAAACGCTGGTTGAAGGCGACGATGCGGTCGTCAGCGTCAAAAATTTCCACGCTGGCGGGCAGCGCTTCAATGGCTTCGTCGAGCAGGCTCTGGGTGCGCGCCGACTGCTCGCGTGAGCGGTTCACGCTGACCAGGGTGATGAAGCCGGCAACCCCGGTGAGTACCAGCCCCACCGCGCTCAAGCTCAGCAGCCAGGGCCAGAACGGTTGCCCAGCAACCTGCAGGTTCAGGAGCAGGGCGAGACCTGCCAACTGCGCCGCCAGTGCCAGCGCGAAGACCACCGGCGGGCCGCAGCGGGTCAGAGCAAACAGCGTGGGGCGCTGTTGGGGCGGGGCGGGGGTTTTCATGCCCCCGCAGCGTATCAGCTGCCGCGCGTGATCGGCATCTGCACTTCAGCCGCTTTGCTGCCATCCGGCAACTTCATATGCCGCGCCAATTCCAGCTTGGCCAGCGAATTGCGGTGCACCTCGTCCGGGCCGTCGGCCAGGCGCAGCGTGCGCTGGTGGGCCCACATCATCGCCAGCGGTGTGTCGTCGCTGACCCCCGCGCCGCCGTAGACCTGGATCGCCCAGTCGATCACCTTCAACGCCATCGACGGGGCGACGATCTTGATCATCGCGATCTCGGCCTTGGCGACCTTGTTGCCAACCGTGTCCATCATGTAAGCGGCTTTGAGCGTCAACAATCTGGCCTGGTCGATCATGCAGCGGGCGTCGGCAATACGTTCGTGCCAGACCGACTGGCGTGCCACCGGCTTTCCAAAGGCGATGCGGGTATTCAGGCGTTTGCACATCAACTCCAGCGCGCGCTCGGCAATACCGATGCTACGCATGCAGTGGTGGATACGTCCGGGGCCGAGGCGGCCCTGGGCGATTTCAAAGCCGCGCCCTTCGCCCAGCAGCAGATTGCCCACTGGCACACGTACGTTGGTCAGTCGCACCTCCATGTGGCCGTGCGGTGCGTCGTCGTAGCCAAACACACTGAGCGGGCGGATCACGGTGATGCCGGGCGCATTGGCTGGCACCAGGATCATGGACTGCTGTTCATGGCGGCCCGCGTCGGGGCCTGAAAGATGGGAACTTCCGATACAGCCTTACTGTTCCTCTTTCGATGGGCACTGTTGGTGGACTTACGTCGCTGCATCCGCTTGCACGATTTTCGCTTGAACTGTTGGGCAATCCCGGCGCTACCGAACTCATGAAAATTGCCTCATGCGTAGGTCTCGCCAATAACTTTGGTGCCATTAAATCCCTTACCACCAAAGGAATTCAGC
>JBBQKT010000122.1:0-9639 GCA_038327205.1 Burkholderiales bacterium
GCTTGCTCTTCATCAGAATGCGTTCCCGATCTGGAATTGGAATTTCTCGATTCTATCCGTGGGCTTCTTGCGAATCGGCGAGCCGAAGCTCAATCGCAGCGGGCCCATCGGAGAAACCCAGCTCAAACCGACACCCGCCGAGGCGCGCACCGAGTCAAAGTCGATTTTTTCATGCGATCCCCACACATTGCCGGCGTCCACGAAGCCGAACAGGCGGAAAGTCTTGTCATTGCCACCGCCGGGCACCGGCACGTACAACTCGGCGTTCACATTGACACGACGACTTCCGCCGCTGTAGCTTCCCGTCACGTCCACCGGTCCCAGGGATCCGGCTTCAAAGACGCGGATCGAGCCGAGGCCACCACCATAAAAGTTCTTGAAAATCGGATAGGCCTTGCCGCGGATACCAACGCCCCAGCCCAACTCGCTGTTCAAGCCCAGCGTGATCTTGTTGGTCAAGGCGAAGTACTGCTGGTATTGCAGGTTGGCGCGCGCGTATTGCGCATCGCCAATCGCGCTCAGTTCCAGATTCACCCGCTGATATTTGCCGGTGGAGGGCGAGATCACGTTGTCGCGGTTGTCGCGCTGCCAACCGATGGTGAGCGGGACCGCCACGCTCTTTTCACCGAAATTGTTGCGGAACAAGAAATAGCTGTTCGGCAGGCCCGCTGCAGTGCTGATCGTGGTGCGCTCGTAGCCAACCCCGAAAAACACCGTGTCGAGTTCCGAAAACGGCACGCCAAAGCGGATGGAGCCGCCGTGAGTGATCAGTTCATACTGCTCGCCCAAGGTGTTGATGGGCTTGTTGGTACGGTAAAAAATGTCCAGCGCGCGTGACACGCCATCGACCGTGAAGTACGGGTCCACCGTGCTCAGCACCAGCGCGCGGCCGGTGGCGGCGGTGTTGACGTCGATGCCCAGGTAATTGCCCGAACCGAAGACGTTTTCCTGCCGGATCGAGCCCGTCAAAGACAACTTTTGCTGGCTTGAATAGCCAGCACCGACCGAGATATTGCCGGTCGGCTTTTCAATCACGGTCAGCACCACATCGACCTGGTCTTGCGCACCGGCCACTTCGTTGGTGTCGATCGTCACTTCTTTGAAGTAACCCAAGCGCTCGACCCGGTCGCGCGAGGCCTTGATGCGCTGGCCGTCGTACCAGGCGGATTCGAACTGGCGGAACTCGCGGCGGATGACTTCATCGCGGGTGCGGGTGTTGCCCGACACGATGACGCGACGCACATACACCCGGCGCTCGGGCGAGGCCACAAAGGTGACCGCCACCTGGCCGGTGGCGCGGTCAATCTCGGGCCGGCTTTCAACCCGTGCAAAGGCATAGCCGAAGCTGCCGTAGAGATCGGTGAAAGCACGGGTGGTGGTGGCCACCGCCTCACCTTGGTAGGCCTGCCCGGGCTTCAGGAAAATCAGCCGCTTGAAGTCTTCCTCACGACCTAAAAAGTCGCCTTCCAGCTTGACGCTGGTGACGGTGTAGGGCTGGCCTTCGCTGACGGTGATGGCGACCGAAATGCTCTGCTTGTCCGGCGAAATCGTCACCTGGGTGGAGGTGACGGCAAACTCCAGATAACCCCGGTTCAGGTAGTAGGAGCGCAGCGTTTCCAGGTCGGCGTTGAGCTTGGCACGCGAGTAGCGGTCGGTCTTGGTGTACCAAGTCAGCCAACCACTGGTCGTTTGCTCGAACAGGCCGGCCAAGGTGCCTTCCGAAAACACCTTGTTGCCGAGGATGCGGATCTCGCCAATTTTGGCCGGCTCGCCCTCGGCCACCGTGAAGCTGACGTTGACGCGGTTGCGCTCGATCGGGGTGATGGTCGTGGTCACCTCGGCGCCGTAAAGGCTGCGGGTGAGGTACTGGCGCTTCAGCTCCTGTTCGGCACGGTCGGCCAGCGCCTTGTCGAAGGGCTTGCCTTCACCAATGCCGACTTCTTTCAGCGACTTGGAGAGCGCCTCGGTGTCGAATTCCTTCAACCCCACAAAGCTCACATTGGCAATGATGGGCCGCTCTTCAATCACCACGACCGCCGAGGTGCCGTCAATGTTGATGCGCACGTCCTTGAACAGGCCGGTGGCGAACAAGGCACGCAAGGCGGCCGCGCCCTTTTCGTCGTTGTAGGTGTCGCCAATGCGAAAGGGCAAGGACGCAAAGACGGTGCCGGGGTCGGTGCGCTGCAGGCCCTCGACGCGGATGTCTTTCAACACAAAGGGATCAACAGCCCATGCGGCACCTGACTGGAGGGCGGCAAGCACGGCGAGAGACGCGAGGGTCAGGCGGGAGGGGCGCAAGCGCGCACCCGAACTTAGAAATGAGGACATGCAGATAGGTTCAATGCAGGCCCGTCAAGCGGGCCACGTCGTTAGAAAGGGCCAATGCCATCATCAGCAACAGGATGAACGCGCCCGCGCGCTGCAATTGCTTTTGCCACCACTCGGAGACAGGGCGGCCACTCAAACCCTCGAAAAGATAATACATCAGGTGCCCGCCGTCGAGCATCGGCAGCGGGAGCAGGTTCAACACGCCCAGACTGACGCTGACCAGGGCCAGAAAGCCCAAATACTGCGGCAGGCCGGACCTTGCCGATTGCCCGGCGTAATCGGCAATCGTCAACGGGCCACTGAGGTTTTTCAGCGAAGCTTCGCCGATCAGCATGCGGCCGAACATCTTCACCGTCATCGCTGAAACATCCCAGGTGCGCGTGACGCCGTGGATCAAGCCGTCGAAGAAACCATGGCGCACCATCACCATTTCAGGCACGCCGCCGACCATCGCCTCAATGCGTCCGACCTTACGGCCGGCATCGTCCACCGCCCTGGGAAGCACGTCGATATCGAGCATCTGGCCTGCCCGCTCGATGCGCCAACGCATCGGCTCAGCTTGCACATGGGCGCGGATTCGCTCGCGCAGGCTGGCCGCATCGCGCACGGCTTCGGCATCGACCGACAGCACCCGGTCGCCCTCGCGCAGACCGGCGGCGGCGGCTGCACCGCCCGGCGACAGCTTGCCCAGCAGCGGCTCGCTGTAAGGCACGCCAATGCCGATCTTGCGCAGCGCGGCGATGTCCACATCGCCGCCGCCCGAACTGCTCAGATCGAGTTCGACCGTGCGGCGACCATGGCCCTTTGCGTCGGTGGCGGCGAGGTAAAGTTTTGTGCCCTGCCCGGCTGCATCCTGCACGCGCCAAAGCAGGTCGGACAGGGCATTAACGTCTTGCCAGTCCTGACCATCGGCGGACGTCGCTTGAACCAGGTCGCCGGCCCGCACGCCCGCCCGTTCGGCCACCGAACCCGCCGGTGGCGCGCCCAGCAAGGCCTTGGGCTCGTCCATGCCGACCCAGCCTGCGGCAGCAAACAGCAGCACGGCCAGCAGCAAATTGGCGAGCGGTCCGGCCGCAACAATCGCTACGCGTTGGCGCAGCGGCCGGTTGTTGAAGGCCTGGTCCCGCTCGCCCGGCAGCACCGGCGCTTCGCGTTCATCCAGAAAACGCACATAGCCGCCCAAGGGCAGCATGGACAGGGTGAACTCGGTCGAATCGGGCGTGGCCTGGCGCCGCCAGATCACCCGGCCGAAGCCGACGGAGAAGCGCAAGACCTTGACGCCGCAGGCGACGGCGACGCGGTAGTGGCCGTATTCATGCACGACGACCAACACACCCAGGGTCAGCAAGAAGGCCAGCAAGGTGCTCATGCAGCCGCCTTTGCGATCAAGACCTGCGCATGGCGGCGAGTCCGCGCGTCCAGGCCCAGCAAGCCGTCCAGACTGGCGCAATCGCCCGCCTCGGGCTGCACGGCATTCAGGCACTCGGCATTCAGCGCGTGAATCCGGTCAAAGCGCAGCCGACCGGCCAAGAAGGCAGCGACCGCTTCCTCGTTGGCGGCGTTCAAGACCGCCGTGCCGCCTTCGGGCCCGCGCAGCGCCGCCCAGGACAAATGCAGGCCGGGGAAACGGCGCTCGTCGGCCTCTTCGAAGCTCAACGCCGACAGGCTCAACAGATCCAAGCGGCTGGCTCCGGCATCGATGCGCTCGGGGAAGGAAATGCCGTAAGCAATCGGCCCGCGCATGTCCGGCGTGCCGAGTTGGGCCAGCACCGACATATCGCGGCAGACCACCATCGAATGGATGATGCTTTGCGGGTGGATCAGCACCCGGATCTGCTCAGGCTTCAGGTTGAACAACCAGCGTGCCTCGATCACCTCCAGCGCCTTGTTCATCATCGTGGCCGAATCGACCGAGATCTTGCGGCCCATCACCCAGTTCGGATGGGCGCAGGCCTGGTCGGGCGTCACGTCGGCGAGGCTGGCGGGGTCACGCTGGCGGAACGGGCCGCCGGACGCCGTCAGCACAATATGGTCGATCCGTGCAGCCCAAGTGCTGCGGTCTTCGGGCAGGCACTGGAAGATGGCGGAATGTTCGGAGTCGATCGGCAACAAGGTCGCGCCACCCTCGGCCACCGCCTGCATGAACAGCGCACCGCCAACAACAATGGCTTCCTTGTTGGCCAGCAGCAGCCGCTTGCCGGCCTTGGCGGCGGCCAGACAGGGTGCCAGACCCGCCGCGCCGACGATGGCCGCCATCACCATGTCCACCTCGGGATGGGCGGCGATATCAGACAGGCTGGCCGCGCCCTCCAGCACCTCGGTCTTGCTGCCCTCGGCCCGCAACAACACGCGCAACTGAGCAGCGGCCGTGGGCTCGGGCATCACAGCGAAGCGCGGCGTCCAGCGCAGGCACTGGGCCAGCAATTCGTCGACACGGCTCATCGCGCTGAGGGCGAACACCTCGTAGCGCTCGGGGTGGCGCGAGAGCACGTCCAGCGTGTTCACACCAATCGAGCCGGTCGAGCCAAGGATGGAGATTTTTTGACGGGTCATGGCAATGAAACAAGGGCCATCGCGAGCGGAAACACCGGCAGCAGGGCATCAATACGGTCGAGCACGCCGCCATGGCCCGGCAGCAACTGGCTGCTGTCCTTGGCGCCGGCCGCGCGCTTGATGAGGGATTCGAACAAGTCGCCGACGACGCTCATCGCACTCAGAAACACGATGCACAGGATGCTGATGAAACCCTGGCGCTGAACCAGTTGGGTGAACAGACTGGCCGAATCCACCGCGACTTGTTTGTCGATGACATGCACCCACACAAAGCCCAGCAGCAACACGCCGACCATGCCCGACCACACGCCCGCCCAGCTCTTGCCCGGGCTGATGGCAGGCGCCAGCTTGCGTTTGCCAAAGGCCTTGCCGCCGAAGTAGGCCGCGATGTCGGCCATCCAGACGAGGCAGAAAATCGACAGCAAGAAATTGATGCCAATGGCCTTGGCCTGCACCATCGCCAACCAGGCGACCAGCAAGACCAGCAAGCCCAAGTAGCGGCGCAGCGGCGGGGAAATCTTGGGCCAGCCTGTCGGGCCAACCCGCAGGGCATAAACACCGCCCAGCACCCAGGCACCACTGGCCAACCACCACACCCAGGCGGGCGGCGGCTGCATGCCCAGGCGCAGCAGCAAAAAGCCGCACAGCGCGGCCACAGCAACGCCAAACAGAATGGCGGGCGTTCCCGGCGCGCCGTTCAGCCGCGACCATTCCCACATGGCGGCGCCGATCATCACCACGGTCAGCCCGGCAAACGGCCAGGGCGTGGCCGCGAACAAGGCCGGCAGCAAAACCGCCAACAGCAACAGGGCCGTGATCACACGAGTTTTCAGCATGGAGGGACGCCCTGGCTCAAGGGGACACTGAAGCCAGCTTCACGCCGCCAAAGCGCCGGTCACGCTCACGGAAGGTGTCAATCGCGGCATCGAGTTGGGCTTCACCAAACTCGGGCCACAGGCAGTCAGAAAACACAAATTCGGTGTACGCCACCTGCCACAGCAAGAAGTTGCTGATGCGCACTTCGCCGCCGGTGCGGATGAACAGATCGGGGTCGGGTGCATAGCTCATCGCCATGAACTCGCTGAGCTTGTCTTCGGTCAGATCATCGGGGGCGACACCCGCCTTGATCGCCGCCTTGGTGGCTTGCAGGATGTCCCAGCGGCCGCCGTAATTGAAGGCAACATTGAGCGTCAGCTTGGTGTTGTGAAGGGTCGCACCTTCGGCCTCGTTCCAGGCATTGCGCAGCTTGTCGGAGACCGCATCGCGGTCGCCGACGATGCGGATGCGCACGCCCATCGCGCCGATGCGCGCCAGGTAGCGCGACACCGCTGCCAGCACCAGGCCCATCAGGCCCGAGACCTCGTCGCTGGGGCGCTTCCAGTTCTCGCTCGAAAACGCGAACACGGTGAGGTATTCAATGTCGCGGTCAATGCAGGCCTTGATGATCTTGACCAGGGCATCGACGCCCTGCTTGTGACCAAAAAAGCGCGGCAGGAAGCGCTTCTTGGCCCAGCGGCCATTGCCGTCCATGACGATGGCGACGTGGCGCGGCACCGTCTTCGGGACGTCTTTGGTGACGGCAAGCACAGCGCTCAAACGGCCAGGATCTCGGCTTCTTTGCCGGCGATCAGGTGATCGATTTCGGCGATGACGCGGTCGGTCAACTTTTGGGCATCGTCCAGGCTGCGGCGTTCGTCGTCTTCGCTGATGAGCTTTTCCTTCATCAGCTTCTTGGCCTGCTCATTCGCTTCGCGGCGCAGATTGCGCACGGCGATCTTGGCGTCTTCACCGGCGTTGCGGACGATCTTGGTCAGATCGCGGCGGCGCTCTTCGTTGAGCGCCGGCATCGGCACGCGGATCAGGTCGCCCTGGCTGGCAGGGTTGAGGCCCAGATCGGACTCGCGGATCGCTTTTTCAATCTTCGCGCCCATGCCTTTTTCCCAGGGCTGGACGCTGATCGTGCGCGAGTCGAGCAGGGTCACGTTGGCGACCTGGGTGATCGGCACCGGCGAGCCGTAGTAGTCGACGCTCACCTGGTCGAGGATGCCCGGATGGGCCCGACCAGTGCGGATCTTGTGCAACTCGCCCTTGAACGATTCGACCGACTTGGCCATCTTCATTTCGGCGTTCTTTTTGATGTCTGCAGTGCTCATGTTTTCTTGTCCAGCTCGTTTTTTAGACGTGCACCAAGGTGCCCTCATCCTCGCCCATGACGATGCGCTTCAGCGCCCCCGACTTCAAGATGCTGAAGACCCGGATCGGCAGTTTTTGGTCGCGACACAGCGCGAAGGCGGTGGCGTCCAGAACTTGCAGGTTCTGGGTGATCGCTTCATCGAAGCTGATGCGGTGGTAGCGGGTGGCGTTCGGGTCTTTCTTGGGGTCGGCCGTGTAGACGCCGTCCACCTTGGTCGCCTTCAGCACGATTTCCGCGCCGATCTCGGCCCCGCGCAGGGCGGCGGCGGTGTCGGTGGTGAAGAAGGGGTTGCCGGTGCCGGCCGCGAAGATGACGATCTTGCCTTCTTCGAGGTATTGCAAGGCCTTGGGGCGGACGTAAGGCTCAACCACCTGCTCAATGGCGATGGCCGACATCACCCGGGCAATCATGCCCTCTTGGCGCATCGTATCGGCCAAGGCGAGTGAGTTCATCACCGTGGCCAACATGCCCATGTAGTCCGCCGTGGCCCGGTCCATGCCGACCGCGCCACCGGCCACGCCGCGAAAGATATTGCCGCCACCAATCACCACAGCGACTTCAACGCCCAATTGCGTGACCTCCCGGATCTCTTGCACCATGCGGACGATGGTCGCGCGGTTGATGCCGTAAGCGTCATCGCCCATCAAGGCTTCACCGGAGAGTTTGAGCAGGATGCGTTTGTGCGCGGGCATGGGATCCTCTGTGCAGCGGGGGGGGGGTTGATTCGGTGGCCTCGTCAGCAGCCTCGTGAGCCGCCGATGAACCGGCACCAGTGTAAAGGGCGCCCTGGAGCGCCCTTTACTTCTTCTTCTTTACTGCGCCTTGCTGGCGGCAGCCACTTGCGCGGCCACTTCAGCCGCGAAGTCGTCGACCTTCTTCTCGATGCCTTCACCAACGACGTAGAGGGTGAAACCCTTCACCGTCGTGTTGGCGGCCTTGAGCATCTGCTCGACGGTCTGCTTGTCGTTCTTCACGAAAGTCTGGTTCAACAACGAGACTTCCTTCAAGAACTTCTGCACCGAGCCTTCGACCATCTTGGCGACGATCTCGGCAGGCTTGCCAGATTCGGCGGCCTTCTGCTCGGCAATCGAACGCTCTTTGGCGACCAGCTCGGCCGCCACATCCGACACCGACAGCGACACCGGCTTCATCGCAGCGATGTGCATGGCGACGTCCTTGGCGGGCGTCTCGTCGCCGTCGAACTCGACCATCACGCCGATGCGCGTGCCGTGCAGGTACGACGCCAGTTTGGCGCCCGAGGCGTAGCGCTTGAAGCGACGCAGCGACATGTTCTCGCCGATCTTGCCGATCAGGCCACGGCGCACGTCTTCCACCGTCGGGCCGAAGCCTTCTTGGGCCAGCGGCAAGGCAGCGAGCGCCACCACGTCAGCAGGGCCGTGCTCGGCCACCAGGGCGACGCAGGCGTTGGCGAAGGCCAGGAAAGCGTCGTTCTTGGTGACGAAGTCGGTTTCGCAGTTCACTTCCAGCAGAGCACCGGCCGAGCCGATGACGGCGGCCGTCACAACGCCTTCAGCCGTGACGCGCGACGAGGCCTTGCCAGCCTTGTTGCCCAGCTTGACGCGCAAAATTTCCTCGGCGCGGTCGAAGTCACCCTCGGCCTCGGTCAGGGCCTTCTTGCATTCCATCATCGGGGCGTCGGTGCGGGCACGCAGCTCGCCGACCATTCCTGCGGTAATTGCAACCATCTTGAACTCCAAATTTTTTGAAAAAAAGGGGCTGAATCAGCCCCTTCCGTAATGGGCAGTGAAGACTTACGCGCCTTCGCTGACTTCCACGAACTCGTCACCGGCGGGGGCGACAGCGTGGATCACCTCGTTGGTGGCGTTGGCACGGCCTTCCAGGACAGCGTCGGCAACCGCCTTGGCGTACAGGGCGACGGCCTTGGACGAGTCGTCGTTGCCGGGGATCACGTAGTCGATGCCTTCGGGCGAGTGGTTGGTGTCCACGATGCCGATGATGGGGATGCCCAGCTTCTTGGCTTCGGCGATGGCAATCTTGTGATAGCCGACGTCGATGACGAAGATGGCGTCAGGCAAAGCGCCCATGTCTTGAATGCCGCCGATGTTCTTCTGCAGCTTGGCCAGGTCGCGTTGGAACATCAGCGCTTCCTTCTTGATCGCGGGCTGGGTGCCGGCGTCAACTTGGGCTTGCATGTCCTTCAGCTGCTTCAGCGAAGCCTTGACCGTCTTGAAGTTGGTCATCATGCCGCCGAGCCAACGCTGGTCGACGAAAGGCATGCCGGCGCGCTGAGCTTCCAGGGCGATCACTTCACGGGCTTGGCGCTTGGTGCCGACCATCAGGATGTTGCCGCGCTTGGCGGACAGCTGACGCACGAACTTCATCGCGTCCTGGAACGCGGGCAGCGTCTTTTCCAGGTTGATGATGTGAATCTTGTTGCGATGGCCGTAGATATACGGGGCCATCTTGGGGTTCCAGAAGCGGGTTTGGTGACCAAAATGGACGCCGGCTTCCAGCATTTCGCGCATCGTGACAGACATGGGTTTCACTCCGAAGGTTGTGTCTAAAATCCGGCTCGAATCACT
>JBBQKT010000123.1:0-9623 GCA_038327205.1 Burkholderiales bacterium
TGGCGCGGTCAACGCCGTCAAATGGCCTTGTTCGTCACGCCGCAAGGTCGGGGCGTGCTGTTCCCGCTGAGCCGGATGGCGGCGTTCTTGCAAGCCGGTTTGCTGGTGGCTGCGCAGGACGAAGCGCTGACTGTCAAGGCCACGCGCAACGCGTTGGCAAAACTGGACGTCGATCCGAGCCGCTTGTTGGCTTAGTGGATCAAGCGATCTTCGGGATCGACGAAAAGCTCGTCCAGGATCAGCGCATCGGGCTCTTCGCCCAAGCTCCAGAACACCATCAGCACGATGATCTTCAGGTCTTCCAGATCCATCGGTGCGCCTGGGATGGCCATTGAACGGTCAATGACCATTTCGCGCATCGGCGGGGGCAGGACGCCGGCAGATTCAAGAAAGCTGATGAAGCCGACCGATGCTTCGCCGAGGTGGTCGACTTCGTCGGGCGAATAGACCCGCAGGCTGTGTTCGCCCTGCTCACCGTGGTGAGACTCGGCGGCGCTCGCCAAGCCGTCCAGCCAAGAAAGCGCTTCTTGAATCTCGTCGCTCTCGAAGCCAACTGCGGACAATTTGCGCCGCAGCTGAACCTTGTCCGGGCAGGCATCGGGCCGCCAGTAGGTTTCGTAGAGATAGACCAGAACGTCAAACATGGCTTGATGATAACCCAGCGGATTTGCGGTTCCGGCTGGAAAAGACGGCCGGGCAGGGGGTTGATTGCACCCTCAACCGCAGGCGCTGCGCTGAAACAACTGGCCTGCCAAACGCCGCAGGACCCCGGCCATTTCCAATTCGAACAGTGCGCCAGTCAGGTCGGCCGTAGGCCATCCACAGCGACTTTGCAGCTCGTCCAGGGAGACCGGTTCATAGCCCATCAGGTCGAGCAATCGAGCTTGTTCAGCGCTCACCGCAGTGGCAGGCGTTGCAGCGGCGGCGGCGGTCGCCGATCCGCCAAGCGGGGGCAGTTCCTCCAGCACGTCGGCAGCACTCTCAACCAATTTGGCCCCCAGGCGTATCAGCGCATGGCAGCCCCGGCTGAGCGGTGAGTGGATCGAGCCAGGGATGGCGAACACCTCGCGCCCTGCCTCGCTGGACAGCCGCGCGGTAATGAGGGAGCCTGATTTGAGCGCCGCCTCCACCACCAGGCAGCCCTCGGTCAGCCCGGCAATGATGCGGTTGCGGCGCGGGAAGTTGGGCGACAGCGGCGGCATGCCCAGCGGGTATTCGCTGACGATCAGCCCGCTCTTGGCGATCTCGTTGGCCAGGTTGGCGTGCCGGGTCGGGTAGACCAAGTCCAGCCCGGTGCCGACCACCGCGATGGTGGGGCCGCCGCCCGCCAAAGCGCCCTGATGGGCCGCGCCGTCCACCCCCAAGGCAAGCCCGGAGACGATGGTCAGCCCAGCCTCGGCCAGTGCCTTCGAGAAGGCTTGGGCGTTGTCGCGGCCCTGGGGCGTTGGGTTGCGGCTGCCGACCACGGCCAATGAGCGACCTGCCAGCAGCTTGCGGTCACCCAGCAGGTAAAGCAGGGCCGGCGGGTCGGCGGTTTGCAGCAGGGCATCAGGGTAGTCGGCGTCGCCCAGCACCATGACCTGGTGAGTGGGATTGGCCTGGAGCCAGGCCCAGGTCTTGTCGAGCTGCTCGGGCAGATGGGCGGGCGGCGTGGCCAATGCGCCGCGCTGTTTGGGCGTCAAGCCCTCGTCTTGCTCGGCCGCCGACAAGGCGAAGATTGCTTCCGGCGAGCCGTGGCGGGCGAGCAATTGACGGGCCGTGACCCAGCCGATGCCGGGGCTTTCCAGCAGCCGCAGCCAAGCCTCAAGTTCGTCGCGCTGCCACATTGCGCGAGGCGCGGTCGGCGCTTTTCACCTGCTTCAGGGCTGAGTGAAACGGTCGCCGGGCCGCACCGGCTCTTTGACCGACATGATCAGCGCGTAAGACACACGGCTGTAAACCTGGAACACGAACAGCACGCCATGGCGCTCGTCCGGCAGGCGGATCAGCTCGGGCTTGGCAGCTGTGCTGTCGAGCGTCGTGCGGCCGGCCAACCACAGCGCCAGCACATGGCCGCGCTCCATGCCGTCGCGGCTGCCGCGGTTCAGCGCCACGATCTGGTTCTGCCCGGCGTTCAACGCATCGCCGTAGATCGAGACGATCTGACCGGCGATCGGGGCGCTGGGCGCATGCGGCACATAACGGTCAAAAGTGCGCTGCGGCACCGGCGAGAGACGGTCGCCGATGCCGACTTCCTGGCGCACGGCCTTGATACGAATGGTGGTGGGAATGATCTCGACCTTGCCGTCGGGCTGGGTGTTGGTAGCGCCGGGGCGAACCAGCTCGGCCGTGCCGAGGTAGGGCGCTTCATAGCCCAGGATCTCGCGCGTGGTCGGATCAAGCAGGGGGCGGGTGTTGCGGAAAATGCGGTAGTCGGATGCTTGCGTCAGCTCGCCCTCGGTGTCGCTGCGGGCGTAGGCCAGTTCACCGCCGGTCAGCAGCACATGGCCCTCCGTGGTGGCGACGATGCGCGGCGCCCGCGCCAAGGCGTCGCTGTCAAACACCACCGCCTCGTTCAGGAAGGGCTCGATCAGGGCCAGTGGAATCGCGGCAATGGCGTTGCTGTCAAAGGGTGAGGAGCGCACCTGCGGCGACAGCTTGATGGTCGGCATGCCGTTGGCATTGCCTACGCCGCCACGCAACAGAAGGCGCGCCCGGCCGTCAACTCGGACCAGGTCCAGGATTTGGCCCGGATAGATCAAATGCGGGTTGGCGATCTGCTCTCGGTTCATGCCCCACAGCTCGGGCCAGCGCCAGGCGCTTTTCAGGAACAAGCCGGAGATGTCCCACAACGTGTCGCCCCGCTTCACGGTGTACGACTCAGGGGCGTTGGCCGACAGCTCCGACAAAGGCACCCCAGCTTGGGCGACGCGCTCGGCGGTGGCGCGTTGATCGGGGGTGATGGGCGGGGTGGCCGCCTGGAGGGCTGTGCCCGTCAATAGGCTGGCGCCCAAGGTGAATGCGGATAGTTTCAAGGACTCACGAAGGCGCATCAAGAAACTCTCCCACTCGGTACTTGGGCCAGACTTTGAAGGCGTCTGGCTGGTTGAAAATCAGGTGCTTTGCTGCCGTAAAAGTGGAGTCTCTCCAGATCGGCGAAAATCCACGCGGCTGGCGCGGATTCTGCCCCCATTCAGGCAGCCCGACAACGAAGCCAGCTACCCCTGCGTAACAAAAGCTCCCCATGGCACTGCTGAACATCCTGAGATACCCCGACCCGAAGCTCCACACTGTCGCCAAGCCGGTGACAGACGTTGACGAGCGCATCCGCAGCTTGGTCGATGACATGCTTGAAACGATGTACGAGGCCGATGGCGTCGGTCTGGCTGCCACACAGGTCGATGTGCATGAGCGGGTGCTGGTGATCGACACCTCGAACGACCGCGACACGCCGCGTGTGCTGATCAACCCTGAGATCATCAAGACCAGTGCCGAGTTCAGCGAAGGCGAGGAGGGCTGTTTGTCCGTGCCGCTGATCTACGACAAGGTGCTGCGCCACTCGCGTGTGACCGTGCGGGCACTGGGCCGCGACGGCGAGCCTTTTGAGTTCGAGGCCGAAGGGCTGCTGGCCGTCTGTGTCCAGCATGAGATGGATCATTTGATGGGCAAGGTGTTCGTGGAATACCTGAGCCCGCTCAAGCGCGAGCGCATCAAGACCAAGATGATCAAGAAGACGCGCGACGAGCAGAGCGGCAAGCGGTGAGCCTGAGCACCGGCATGCGGGTCGCCTTTGCCGGCACGCCGGAGTTCGCCGCGACCGCGCTGGCCTCGCTGTTGAATGCGGGCTTCGTGGTGCCCCTGGTGTTGACCCAGCCGGATCGTCCGGCCGGGCGCGGCATGAAGTTGCAGGCTTCACCGGTCAAGCAGATGGCCCAGCTGCAAGGCATTGCCGTCGCCCAGCCGCGCAGCCTGCGCCTGGATGGCAAATACCCCGACGAGGCGGCAGCTGGCCGCCAGGCGCTGGTGGATGCCGGGGCGGACGTGATGGTCGTCGCCGCTTACGGACTGATCCTGCCGCAATGGGTGCTTGATCTGCCCCGCCTTGGTTGCCTGAACATCCATGCCTCCCTGCTGCCGCGCTGGCGCGGCGCGGCGCCGATCCACCGCGCGATTGAGGCCGGCGACGCCGAGACCGGCATCACCATCATGCAGATGGATGCGGGCCTGGACACCGGCGACATGCTGCGCATCGAACGCCTGGCCATTGCCGCTGACGACACGACGGCCAGCCTGCATGACCGGCTGGCGGCGCTGGGCGGCCGGATGATCGTCGATGCGGTGATGGCACTTCAGTCCGGACCACAGACGCGCACCGTGCAGCCGGTCGAGGGCGTGACCTACGCCCACAAGATCGACAAGGCCGAGGCGCAGATCGACTGGGCGCGGGACGCTGCGTTGATCGAGCGGCGACTGCGTGCCTTCGACCCCTTTCCTGGCGGGCTCGCCAGCCTGGACGGCGAGGCGATCAAGTGCTGGCGTGGCGAAGTTTGTGCCGGTGCGGGCGCGCCGGGCCAGGTGCTGGCCGCTGATGCAACAGGCATCACGGTGGCCTGCGGCAGCCAGGCGCTGCGCCTGACCGAGATGCAACGCGCAGGTGGCAAACGGCTGTCGGTAGCGGCCTTCCTGCAGGCTCGGCCGGTGGCGGTGGGCAGCCGCTTCACTTGAAATCACCGGTGGCGCTCAAGCAAGCGGCCCGCGAGCCGATACATTGAGGTATGAAACGCGTTGTTTTGCTCTCGCCCCTGCTCGTTGGCCTGTTGATGTTGACGGCCTGCGACCAACTGGGGATTGAAGACCCAGCCAAGGTTGCTGCGGCCAAGGAAGCCGAGGGCAAGGCCGTGGGCAGCGCCTGCCGCCATGCGCTGCGCGCTATCGAGGACTGCTACACCCTCAACCCCAAGGCCCACAAAGCGGCGGTCTTTGCCGGCTGGCGCGAGATGGACGAGTACATGCGCGAAAACAAGCTGGAGGGCGTGGCCCCGGTGATCCCGCGTACGCCAGTGGTCAAGCCGGACAGCGCGGCCGAGATGGTGGAAGAACAAGCGCCAGCCAAGGACGGCAGCAAAGACAGCGCCAAGGCCAAGTCACGTTGAGTCACCTGGGCTTGCAGTCTGCGCCGCTAAATTGGCAGCTCATCGCCTGACGCTTCATCGGGGCTGTTTGCGGCGGCATCATGCAGGCCTCAACCCAAACCGGAAGCCCGCACCATGACTCTCAATCGCCGCTTTTTCGCCCTGGCCGCTACCAGCTTCGTCATCGCCAGTTCGGCCCAGGCCTGGAGCTGGAACTTTGGCAGCGGTGAGCGCGTCAACGGCTCGGGTGAGATTGCCAGCGAGACGCGTGACGTCGGCAGCTTCGACGGTATTGCCCTGTCCGGCGGCTTCAAGGTGCTGGTGCGCCAGAACAGCACGGCCAGGCTCGAACTGAAGGCCGACAAGAACCTGCTGGCGCTGATCGAGACCAAGGTCGTCGAAGGCAGCAAGGGCCGCACCCTGGAAATCTCGCCCAAGCGCGGCTACAACCTGGCGGCCACCGTCACCCCCGTTATCACCCTGGACATGGCGCAGCTGCGGGCGCTGTCCATCGCCGGTTCGGGCGATGTGCGGGTCGAGGCGATGAAGACGCCCTCGGTCGACGCCAGCATTGCCGGTTCGGGCGACATTAGTTTCATTGATCTCGACAGTGAGCGCCTGGGCGTGAAGGTGGCCGGCAGCGGCGACGTGACCGCCACCGGGCGCGCCGACAAGCTTGATGTGTCGGTGGCGGGCTCGGGCGATGTGAAATTGCGGGGTCTGGCGGCGCAGGAGGTGAAGGTCAGCATCGCAGGCAGCGGCGACGCGCAGGTGCAGGCGATCAAGACGCTCAAGGTCTCGGTCTCGGGCAGTGGTGACGTCGGCTACATCGGCTCGCCCGAAATCAGCATGTCGGTGGCTGGAAGCGGCAAGGTGCGGAAATTGGCAAACTAATCACTTTGCGGGACAGACCGCCCGAGCGTACCCGCGAGTAGCTCTGTCCCCAACTGACTGGACTTTGCGGGACAGACCGCCCGAGCGTACGCGCGAGTAGCTCTGTCCCCAACTGACTGGACTTTGCGGGACAGACCGCCCGAGCGTACCCGCGAGTAGCTCTGTCCCCAACTGACTAGAGAGGCAGCCAGACGACAATACGTCGGATGGGCTTTTCTACTTTCTCGGCGCTGTGGCGCCACCCCGAATTCCGCAGCGGCGCAAGCGACATCAGCGGCGTTACCTTGGGCATTTCGGCCTGGGGGCTGGTGACCGGTGTGGCCATGGTCAAGAGCGGCTTGTCGGTGCCGCTGGCCCTGCTGATGAGCTTTGTGGTGTTTGCAGGCAGTGCGCAATTGGCCGCGCTGCCCCTGCTGGCCAGCGGTGCGCCGATGTGGGTGCTGTGGGCCACGGCGTTTTGCGTCAACCTGCGCTTCGTCATCTTCAGTGTCCAGTGGCGGGCTTATTTCGGCCTTCTGCCGCGCGCCCGCAGGCTCTTCATGGTCTATTTCGCGGCCGACCTGAATTACGTCAGCTTTGTCCGCCGTTTCCCTGAGCCCAAGCCCGAGCCTGAGCAGGAGCCCTATTTCTGGGGCGGCGTGGCGGCCACCTGGCTGATGTGGCAAGTGCCGTCGGTGATCGGCATCGTGCTCGCCAACGAGGTGCCCACGTCCTGGGGGCTGGGCTTTGCGGGCGTGCTCGCATTGCTGGGCCTGGCCTATTCGCTGCTGCATGACCGCAGCAGCTATGTCACCGGGGCGGTGGCGGGCTGTGCGGCGGTAGCTGCCTATGCGCTGCCGCTGCGGATGAACATCCTGGTGGCGATTGCTGCCGCCGTGGCGGTGGGCCTGCTGATGGAGCAGCGCGACCGGGTGGCTTCAGCATGAGCGGCGACTGGAACACGGTGCTGGCTATCTTCGGCATGGGCGTCATCACCGCGCTGACGCGCGGCTTCTTCCTGATCTCCGACCGCGAGATGCCGATGCCCGGCTGGCTCAAGGAGGGTTTGCGCTATGCGCCGCTGGCCGCCTTGATGGCCGTCATCGTGCCCGAGGTGGTGATGACCGAGGGCCATTTGATCGAGACCTGGCGCGATGCGCGGCTCTTTGCCGTCGCGGCGGGCAGCGCGTACTTTTTTTGGCGGCGCGGCATCCTCGGCACCATCGTCGTCGGTACAGCGGTGATGCTGAGTTTGCGCATCGGCCTGGGTTGGTAAGCTCGACGCATTCCTGATTTCAACGACAAAGACCCCCCACCATGAACGTTCTGCGCTTTTCCGATCTGGTCGCCGCTGGCAAGGTGGCTGGCCAACGCGTTTTCATCCGTGCCGACCTGAATGTGCCGCAGGACGAGGCGGGCCACATCACCGAAGACACCCGCATCCGCGCGTCGATCCCCTGCATCGAACTGGCCCTGAAGGCCGGTGCGGCGGTGATGGTCACCTCGCACCTGGGGCGGCCGACCGAGGGCGAGTTCAAGCCCGCCGATTCGCTGGCACCCGTCGCCGCGCGGCTGGGTGAGTTACTGGGCCGCACGGTGCCCGTCATCGCCAATTGGGTGGACGGCGTGACCGTCGCGCCGGGCGAGCTGGTGCTGCTGGAAAACTGCCGCCTCAACAAAGGCGAGAAAAAGAATGACCCGGTGCTGGCCAAGAAGCTCGGCGCGCTGTGTGACATCTTTGTCCATGATGCCTTCGGCACCGCCCACCGTGCCGAGGGCACGACCTATGGCATTGCGCAGTACGCACCGATTGCCTGCGCCGGCCCGCTGTTGGCGGCCGAGATCGACGCGATCACCCAGGCCTTGGCACACCCGAAGCGCCCGCTGGTCGCCATCGTGGCGGGCTCCAAGGTGTCGACCAAGTTGACCATCCTGAAGGCCCTGTCCGAGAAGGTTGATGGCCTGATCGTCGGCGGTGGCATCGCCAACACTTTCATGCTGGCGGCGGGCCTTTCGATCGGCAAATCGCTGGCCGAACCCGATCTGCTCGACCAAGCCCGCGCCGTCATCGACAGCATGCGCGCGCGCGGCGCAGCGGTGCCGATTCCGGTTGATGTGGTCACCGCCAAGCGCTTTGCCGCCGATGCGCAAGCGACCGTCAAGCCTGCCACCGATGTGGCCGACGACGACCTGATCCTGGACATCGGCCCGCAAACCGCCGCCCTGCTGGCTGAGCAGTTGAAGGCGGCCGGCACCATCGTCTGGAACGGCCCGGTCGGCGTGTTCGAGTTCGACGCCTTTGCCCATGGCACCGAGACGATTGCCCGGGCGATTGCGGCCTCAAGTGCTTTCAGCATCGCCGGCGGTGGCGACACCCTGGCAGCAATCGCCAAATACGGCATTGAAAAAGATGTGGGCTATATCTCCACCGGCGGCGGTGCGTTCCTGGAAATGCTGGAGGGCAAGCAGCTCCCGGCGCTTGAGATTCTGAGCCAGCGAGCAGCGCAGGGCTGATCGACTCGGCGTGTGGGCAGAGTAATCTCCAAGGCCTTGAGTGTTGCCTTGGAGACGACGATGGAAAAGACCAAAACGACCGACCTGAGCCCCGCTGAGGCGGCGCTGCGCGACGCGGCGCTCGACTATCACCGCAGTCCGACGCGGGGCAAGATCTCGGTCACGCCGACCAAGGCGTTGTCCAACCAGCGCGATCTGTCGCTGGCCTATTCGCCCGGCGTCGCCTATGCCTGCCTGGCCATCGAGGCCGACCCCAGCCTGGCCGTGGATTTCACCTCGCGCGCCAACCTGGTGGGCGTCATCACCAATGGCACGGCCGTGCTGGGCCTGGGTGATATCGGCCCGCTGGCGAGCAAGCCGGTGATGGAGGGCAAGGGCTGTTTGTTCAAGAAGTTCGCCGGCATCGATGTGTTCGACATCGAGCTGGCCGAGCGGGATCCGGACAAGCTGGTCGACATCATCGCGGCGATGGAGCCGACCTTGGGCGGCATCAACTTGGAGGACATCAAGGCGCCCGAGTGCTTCTACATCGAGAAGAAGTTGCGCGAGCGGATGAACATCCCCGTCTTCCACGACGACCAGCACGGCACGGCCATCATCTCCAGCGCGGCGCTGCTGAACGGGCTGGAACTGGTCGGCAAGGACATCGGCGCGGTCAAGGTGGCGGTATCGGGCGCGGGAGCGGCGGCGATCGCCTGCCTGGACGTGATGGTGGGCCTGGGCGTCAAACGCGAGAACGTGTTTGTCTGTGATTCCAAGGGCCTGATCCAGGACCAGCGCGACGATGTGCGGGCCGGCAAGCTCGACGAATCGAAGCAGCGTTATTGCCAAGCCACGGCGGCGCGAAGCTTGGCCGATGTGGTCAGCGGCGCGGACGTGTTCCTCGGCTGCTCGGCTGCCGGCGTGCTGACGGTGGACATGGTCAAGACCATGGGCACCAAGCCCATCATCCTGGCGCTGGCCAATCCGGAGCCCGAAATCCGCCCCGAGCTGGCCAAGGCGGCCCGGCCCGATTGCATCATCGCCACCGGCCGCTCCGACTACCCGAACCAGGTCAACAACGTTCTTTGCTTCCCCTACATCTTCCGTGGCGCGCTGGATTGCGGCGCAACCAAGATCACCGAG
>JBBQKT010000124.1:0-9602 GCA_038327205.1 Burkholderiales bacterium
GGCGGCACCAAGTAAAACGTCAACCCCCGCGTCTGCAAAGGCGCGGGGGTTTTTCGTTTCTCAGGCCTGCTGCACCTTGACCCGAACGCGGGCGGGCAGTAACCCGGCCTCTTCCAGCATCTGCTCCAGCCTGGGCTGCAAATGCCGGAGCTTGGCAGCAACGGCGGCATTGGCGGCCAGCACTGTCCAGCCCTCTTCATCAACGGGTCCGGGCTTTACAAAGCGCGTCAGCGCACCAGGCAGTGCAGGGCGGACGGTTTCCATGCGTCGGTTGGACTCGCGGATCAGCAGACCAAGCCGGGCCAAACCGTCATGTTGGCGCAATGCCTGCGCAATGGGCAAGGGGTCAGGCACAACCCGTTCCGAAGGCTTGGCAGGGTGGCGTGAGGCGGCTCGCATTGCTTGAGTGTAGGGTGCAGGGCCAGGCCGCAGGGGCCGGATGTTAAACTCCTAAGGTTTTGCGATTGGCATTGCGCAGAGCGATGTCTTGCATTGCTGCACTGTCGCCCCACATCGTCAAAGTGCTGCCAGATTTCCCGGTTTGCGCCAACCATCGCGCTCACCTCATCCCCGACAAAACCACCCTCATGCCGCATGTTGCCTAAGCTTCTCACCCAGATTTTCGGTAGCCGTAATCAACGGTTGCTCAAGCAATATCGCCGCACTGTCCAAGAGATCAATGCGCTGGAGCCGCAGTACGAAGCGCTTGATGACGCCGGATTGCAGGCGAAGACGGTGGAGTTCAAGGCGCGTGTGGCCGCTGGTGAAACGCTGGATGCCATCCTTCCAGAGGCATTTGCTGTCTGCCGCGAAGGCAGCAAGCGGGCGCTGAAGATGCGTCACTTCGACGTTCAGTTGATCGGCGGCATGGTGCTCAACGCGGGCAAGGTGGCTGAAATGCGCACCGGAGAAGGCAAGACCCTGATGGCCACCTTGCCGGTCTACCTGAACGCACTGACCGGCAAGGGCGTGCATCTGGTGACGGTGAATGACTACCTGGCCCGGCGCGACGCCGAGTGGATGGGCAGGCTCTACACCTTTCTCGGCCTGACAGTCGGCATCAATTTGCCGCAAATGCCGCGCGAGCAAAAGCAAGCTGCCTATGCCGCCGATGTGACCTACGGCACCAACAACGAATACGGCTTCGACTACCTTCGCGACAACATGGTCTACGAGGTGGCCGACCGGGTGCAGCGCCCACTGTCCTATGCCATCGTCGACGAGGTGGATTCGATCCTGATTGACGAGGCGCGCACGCCACTGATCATTTCCGGCCAGGCTGATGACCATACCGAGGTCTACCAGCGCATCAACACGGTCGTTCCGGGCCTGAAGAAGCAGATCGGCGAGTTGGATCTGCGCACCGGTGAGGGCGTGATCGAGCCGGGCGACTTCACGGTGGACGAGAAATCGCACCAGATCTACCTGACCGAAGACGGCCATGAAAACGCCGAGCGGCTGCTGGCCGAAGCTGGGCTACTGCCTGAGGGGGCGAGCCTGTATGACGCCGGCAACATCACTTTGATGCACCATGTGTACGCCGCCCTGCGCGCCCACTACATCTACAACCGCGATCAACATTACGTGGTGCAAAACGGCGAAGTGACCATCGTCGATGAGTTCACCGGTCGCTTGATGACCGGCCGGCGTTGGAGTGACGGCCTGCATCAGGCGGTGGAAGCGAAGGAGGGCGTGGCCATCCAGAGCGAGAACCAAACCATGGCCTCGATCACCTTCCAGAATTTTTTCCGGATGTACGGCAAGCTTTCGGGCATGACCGGCACAGCCGACACGGAAGCCTACGAGTTCCAGGAGATTTACGGCCTGGAGACCGTGGTGATCCCGCCGAACCGGCCGACCATCCGCAAAGACGAACTCGACCTGGTCTACAAGACGACCAAGGAAAAGTTTGATGCCGTCATCGAAGACATCCGCGATTGCCACACCCGTGGTCAGCCGGTGCTGGTGGGCACAACCTCGATCGAGAACTCCGAGCTGATCTCGGGCCTGCTGGCGACGGCCAAACTGCCGCACCAAGTTCTCAACGCCAAGCAGCATGCGCGCGAAGCCGAGATCGTGGCGCAAGCCGGCCGTCCCGGCGTGATCACCATCGCGACCAATATGGCCGGTCGCGGCACTGACATCGTGCTGGGCGGCAATGTCGAGAACCAGGTCAAATTCATCGAGGCCGATGACGCGATTCCCGAGGCTGACAAAGCCCAGCGCATCCAGACCCTGAAAGAAGAATGGGCCGGTCTGCATGAAAGCGTCAAGGCCCAGGGTGGTCTGCGCATCATTGCCACCGAGCGGCATGAAAGCCGCCGTATCGACAACCAGCTGCGCGGTCGTTCGGGCCGCCAGGGCGATCCGGGCGCGTCCCGCTTCTACCTGTCGTTGGACGACCAGCTGATGCGCATCTTTGCGGGCGACCGTGTCCGCGCCATCATGGACCGACTGAAGATGCCCGAGGGCGAGGCGATCGAGGCCGGCATCGTCACTCGGTCGATTGAATCAGCCCAGCGCAAGGTGGAGGCGCGCAACTTCGACATGCGCAAGCAACTGCTCGAATACGACGACGTCAGCAACGATCAGCGCAAAGTGATCTATCAGCAGCGCAATGAAATCTTGGAAGCGCAAAGCCTGGTCACCCAGATCGGCAACTTGCGCGGCAGCAGCCTGACCGACGTGGTGCGCGGCTTTGTGCCCGCCGAGAGCGTGGAAGAGCAGTGGGATCTGGCGGCGCTGGAGCGCGTGCTGAAGGACGAATGGCAGCTCGAAGTGGCACTGACTGCCAAGGTCAAGGGCAGTGACAGCATCAGTGATGAGGACATCGTCGAAGCCGTCGTCACGGTTGCTGACACCTCATTCGCCGACAAGATCGAGCGCGTGGGGTTGGAGCAGTTCATGCCCTTCATGCGGATGGTGCTGCTGCAAAGCATCGATCAGCACTGGCGCGAGCATCTGGCCGCGCTCGACTACCTGCGCCAGGGCATCCACTTGCGCGGCTATGCGCAAAAGAACCCGAAGCAAGAATACAAGCGCGAAGCCTTCGAGCTGTTTTCCTCGCTGCTTGACGTGGTGAAGATGGAAGTCACCCGCACGTTGTTGAACGTGCGCATCCAGTCGCAAGAGGAAGTGGCGCTCGCAGCCGAGGCCATCGAGGCCCGCGCCGAAAAGGTCAGCAATGTGACCTACACCCACCCGAACGAGGATGGTTCGATCTCGCAAGAGACCGATCCCGACACCATGCCCTCGAACATGGGCCATGTCGGCCGCAACGACCCTTGCCCTTGCGGAAGCGGCAAAAAGTTCAAGCTTTGCCACGGTAAATTGAGCTGACACGCCGCTCGGCGTGACGCCGAGTCCGGGTGCGGCTAGCAACTGTTGTTGCAACGCACAAAAATGCCTGAAATGCGTGCGTTTTGCCACGTGTTCGCGGGGGAGACCCCGGAGGCGGGGGGGCGGCAAATCGAGTCTGCTGGGTACAGTCGAAGACATCGGGGGAAAGGTCTTCGCCCCACCCAGTTTTTCCAAAGGCTCCCATGTCGATCCGTCACATTTTCTCTGCGCTCATGTTGGTTCTGGCCGGTTCGTCGGCTGTTGCCGCGCCCATCACCTTCAGCAAGTCGGGTCTGAATGGCAATTTCTCCAATGGGTATGACTTCACGCTGAGCAGCGGTCAGCAATACAGCGGCAGCTTGTTGACCATCTCCCGCCTGGAGCATGACCTCAACATCCTGTCGGTGGGTTTGAGCAACGGACAAGTCCAGTACACCTTCGACAGCACCAGCGGCTTTCAATCGATCAGCAGCGCCTCGTCTGCCGTTGTGATCAAGGGCAATTCGGTGTTGGAGTGGATTGAGACCTACGAATTGACGCCTGTTTTCCTGACCGCAGGCGACTGGCGGCTGACCATCTCCGGTGTCGACGACGCCAGCAACAAGTTCAATGGGTCTTACACCGTCAGCTTGAACGACAGCGGCTCCGCTGTGCCCGAGCCGCAATCGCTGGCCCTGATGTTGGCCGCCTTTGGGGCAATGGCGCTGGTGACCCGCAGCAAGCGTCGCACCAGCCGCCGCACCACCCGTTGAGCCCTTCACCGATCAAAGCCCGAGCCAGACCCCACACCATGAACACAAAAATCATTGCTGCTGCATTTGCCCTGACGGCTGTTGGTGCTGCCCACGCATTGCCCAATCTGAGCATCCAGTTCATCGAGACGACCGGTATGGAGATCACGACGTCGGGCTCCGGCGACTATCTGACCGGTGGCATGAATTACCTTGGCAGCAACGGCAAAAGTTTCGAGGCCTTCTGCATCGAAATCGCACAAGGTCACGCATCGACCGCTGATGGTTTCAAAAGCTATTCAACGGGCAGCTTCAGCCAACCGCAGGCGCAGCTGCTGCAGGGCCTGTTCTCCAGCAGTTATGCCAGTGCGAACTCGGCTTACCAGAAGGCCGCATTCCAAACGGCCGTCTGGGAAATCACCGGCGAAACCTCAGGCGTTCTCAGCGCCAACAGTGGCAGCTTCAATTTCTTGTACTTGAACGCTACCAGCACAGAAACAGAGGATGCCGCTTTCTTGAGCCTGACCTCGGGCTACCTGGCAGCCGCTTCGGCCTACAACGGCCCTGCCCACTACAGTTTGACCAAGTTGACCAATGGGAACTACCAGGATCTCCTCACGGCGACCGCCGTGCCTGAGCCCGAAAGTTATGCCCTGATGTTGGGCGGCTTGGTAGCCGTGGGTTTCATGGCGCGGCGTCGCAAAATCATCTGATTTCGGCAATTGCCGATCGCTTGAACCAAAGGGCTTCTTCGGAAGCCTTTTTTCATTCTTGACGCAGGCGCTGCCTACAATCCGCGCCAATCCCAATCCACCTTGAAGCCTGCCATGCCCGTGAACCTGATCGCCCCTGACGCCGCCTCTTTGCATGCCGTGCCCGGCGTACGCCTGGGCGTCACGATGGCCGGTGTCAGAAAGGCAAATCGCCGCGACCTGAGTGTGATCGAGCTGGCACCAGGTTCATCGGTCGCCGGCGTGTTCACGCAAAACCGCTTTTGTGCGGCGCCGGTGCAGCTCTGCCGCGAGCATTTGGCGGCTGGGCACGACATCCGCGCCATCCTGGTCAACACCGGCAATGCGAATGCAGGAACCGGCGTCGATGGCTTGGCGCGGGCGCGGCAAAGCTGCGTGGCGCTGGCCGATTTGATGGGCGTGAGCGCCGGACAGATCCTGCCTTTTTCAACCGGCGTCATCATGGAAACCTTGCCGGTGGACCGCATCATCGCCGGCCTGCCCGCAGCCATTGCCGCGCTAAGGGCCGATGCCTGGGACGAAGCCGCCCTGGGCATCATGACCACCGACACCCTGCCCAAGGCTGCCTCGCGCCAGGTGCAGATCGGCGGGGCCACGGTCACCGTCACCGGCATCAGCAAGGGCGCCGGCATGATCCGCCCGAATATGGCGACGATGCTGGGCTATGTGGCGACCGATGCAGCCATCGCACCGACGCTGCTGCAAGCGCTGGTCACCGAGGCGGCCGATGCCTCGTTCAACCGCATCACCATCGATGGCGACACTTCGACCAACGATTCCTTTGTGCTGATCGCCACCCACCAGGCTGCGCATGCCCGCATCGAGTCACTCGACAGTGCCGAGGGTCTGGTCTTGCGTGCGGCGGTCATCGCCGTTGCCCAGCAATTGGCTCAGGCCATCGTGCGCGACGGCGAGGGCGCGACCAAGTTCATCACCGTGACGGTGGAAGGCGGGCGTGACGAGGCCGAGTGCAAGCTGGCGGCCTACGCCATCGCCCATTCACCGCTGGTCAAGACGGCATTCTTCGCCAGCGACCCCAACCTGGGCCGCATCTTGGCGGCGGTCGGTTATGCCGGCATAGCCGACCTGGACCAAACCCTGATCGACATGCACCTGGACGATGTGCTGGTCGTGCAGGCCGGTGGCCGCCACCCCGACTACCGCGAAGAAGACGGCCAGCGGGTGATGAAGCAGGCCGAGATCACGGTGCGGGTCAGTTTGAACCGGGGCAGTGCAACGACGACGGTGTGGACCTGCGATTTGAGCCACGACTACGTGTCGATCAACGCGGATTACCGGTCGTAGGCACCTGTCATCCCCGCGCAGGCGGGGATCCAGGATCTTGGCGCCCGCGCAGGCGGGGATCCAGGCTTTCGGCGTGTGCGCAAACTGGATTCCAGCCTGCGCTGGAATGACAAACCTCAGCTTCTGAACAGGCGCGAGTATTGCGCCTCGTGCTGGGCCGACAAGATGGCCAGCATCGGCGTGAAAGCTTGCCGTTGGTCGTCGGTCATCAACAGTGCGGCGTCGACGACCGCCGGGATGGCGGCGCTGAGGGCTTCCAGCATCCGCTGCCCGGCGCTTTGCCCCAGCGGCACTGATTTGATCGCCGCGCCGACCATGTTTTCGGCCCAGCCAAAGGCATGGGCGAGCAGGGCTTCACGCAGGGGTGCGCCGGTCTGCTCGGCGGCCAGGGCGAAGGCGATGGGCCAGCTTGGCGCGGGCTGCAAGGCGGCCAGGGCGGCCAACTGAGCCGGGCTGGTGGCCGTGGCCGCCTTGTTGCTCAGCCAAGCCAGCAGCGAGCGGCCCATCTGCTCGGTTTGCAGACGGAACTCGCGGGTTTCGCGGGTCATCAGCACCCAGTTGTTCAGGGCCTGGATGCGCGCCATATCGCCATCCCGCCAGGCCTGCATGGCGCTGGCGCAGGCGGGCAGATCCGCACGGCCTAAGGCCAAGGGCAGTTGATCAAGCAACCAGTCGCGTGCTTGCGCCTCGTTCGTCACCTGGCCTGATTCCACCGCCGCCTCCAGCCCCTCGGAATAGCTGAAGCCGCCGACCGGCAGGGCCGGCGACGCGAGCTGCATCAGTTGCAGCCAGGCGCTGGCTGCGATGCCCGTGGGCATCAGTGTTTGCAGCCGGGGCCGTGAACGTGAGGCGCAGCGGCAGCTGGGGCGGCGGCAATGGCAATGGCGATGGGCTTGCCCCGTGATGGGCCTTCGTGCGGGTGAGCATGCGCATGAGCTTCGGCAGCATAGGCACCTGCCTCGGGTTCAAACGCCGAATCGGTCTCGGTGACGATCAAATGCAGCTGCGTGCGCAGCATGTCCGCCAGCACATGATCAGGCTCCAGCAGCAAGCGGTCTGGCTGCAGTTCGAGTTGCACATGGCGGTTGCCCAGGTGGTAGGCGGCGCGCAGCAGGTCGAAGGCGCTGCCGTGTTCTGCGCAGTGGCGCACCACCAGCAGCGGCTGCGGGGCGGCGAGTACGCGAATCAGCGAGCCATCCTCTGCCACCAGGCAGTCACCACCGCGCACGACGGTGCCGCGCGCCAGGAAGACACCCAATCTGCGCCCCTGGCTGTCGGTGGCGTCGAAGCGGCTCTTCTGGCGCACGTCCCATTCCAGTTCGATTTCGGTCGCGCGTTTGAGCAGCACGGGCGCCAGGCCCCGCGCCCCGGGGATGAGCTTGTTGACAGTCAGCATAAGCATGTCCGGATGTGTCTTGTTGTCGCAGGTCTGTTGCTGCAGGGTTGTTGCCGCAGGTCTTGTTGCCGCACAAGACGGCAATCAGTCTAACGTTTGCAATAACGTACGAAAAGCTGGCCATGACCGCACTCAAGCTCACCCGGATCGGCACCTCCGTGGGCCTGATCCTGCACAAGGAAATCCTGGCACGGCTGAAGCTGGAGAAGGGGGATACGGTGTTTGTCACCGATGCAGTGAATGGTGTGATGCTGACCCCGTTCGACCTCGTTCGACCCCGTGCTACAGCGTAAGACCCCGTAATCCCCCGCGCTGGACGAGCAGATTCGCGCTGGGCGCGAGTTCATGCAGGGGTGCCGCGACACCTTTCACCAGCTGGCCAAATGAGTTGGCGCTGGACAGACCGGCGTGCGTTATGCCTGCTGCAGGACGAAAGCGTCGCCGCGCACGGCGCAGCACCGGGGCTTCGCGACGAAGGGCTGCCTGAATCGGCTCTGGCACGCCCGCTCAACCTGTCAGCCTGTGGCGAGCCGGGGGTCTTTGAGCTGACCGCGGCCCATGGTGTCGGCCTGGCCAAAAATCATGCCTTCGTCGATGGCAACAAGCGTGCGGCATTCCTGGCAGGGGATTGTTTCTGGTGCTCAACGGCTATCGATGGCGCGCCACACAACACGAGCACGCTGACGATGTTCGCATTGGCCGCAGGCAGCCTGGGCGAAGCCGCCTTCGCGGCTAGGCTGCGCTCGCGCAGCTTGCCGCGGCGGTTGCTCTAGAACAAGAAGTACTTCTGCGCCATCGGCAGCACGGTGGCCGGCTCGCAGGTCATCAATTCGCCGTCGGCGCGCACGCTGTAGGTCTGGGCGTCGATTTCCATCACCGGCAGGTAACTGTTGCGCACCATGTCGGCCTTCTTCAAGCCGCGGCAGCCGCGAACTGCCGACAGGCGCTTCTTCAGCCCCAGTTCGCCACCGATATCTCCGTCCAGCGCACTGTGGCTGACGAAAGTGAGCGATGTCGCCGACATCGCCCCGCCGAAGCTGCCGAACATCGGCCGGAAGTGCACGGGCTGAGGCGTGGGGATGCTGGCGTTGGGGTCGCCCATCGCCGCCAGCGCGATGAAGCCGCCCTTGAGCACCAGGCTGGGCTTGACGCCGAAAAAGGCCGGGCGCCACAGCACGAGGTCGGCCCATTTGCCCACCTCCAGGCTGCCCACCTCGTGGCTGATGCCGTTGGCAATCGCCGGGTTGACGGTGTACTTGGCGATGTAGCGCTTGACGCGGTAGTTGTCGTTGCGCTCGAGCCGGTCGACACCCGAGGCCAAGACCTGCGGCGCCAGCCAGCCGCGCTGGCTTTTCATCTTGTGCGCTGTCTGCAAGGTGCGGATGATGACTTCGCCGACCCGGCCCATGGCCTGGCTGTCGCTGCTCATCATGCTGATGGCGCCCAGGTCGTGCAGAACGTCTTCGGCGGCGATCGTTTCGCGGCGGATGCGGGACTCGGCAAAGGCCAGGTCTTCGGCGATGCCGGCGTCGAGGTGGTGGCAGACCATCAGCATGTCCAGATGCTCGTCCACCGTGTTGGCGGTGTAGGGCATCGTCGGGTTGGTGCTGCTGGGCAGGAAGTTGGATTCGCCCACCACGCGCATGATGTCGGGCGCGTGCCCGCCGCCTGCGCCTTCGGTGTGGAAGGCACACAGCGTGCGGCCGCGCGTGGCGGCGATGGTGTCTTCGACGAAGCCGCTTTCGTTGAGCGTGTCGCTGTGCAGGCTGACCTGGGTGTCGGTGACTTCGGCCATCGTCAGGCAGTTGTCGATGGCCGCGGGGGTGCTGCCCCAGTCTTCGTGCAGCTTCAGGCCGATGGCGCCGGCGGCGATCTGCTGGCTCAGTGCCTCGGGCCTGGTCGCATTGCCCTTGCCGAGAAAGCCCAGGTTCATCGGGAAGGCCTCGGCTGCCTGCAGCATGCGGTGGATGTTTTCGGGCCCGGGCGTGCAGGTGGTGGCATAGGTGCCAGTGGCCGGGCCGGTGCCGCCGCCGAGCATGGTGGTGATGCCGCTGGCCAGGGCTTCATCGATCTGCTGCG
>JBBQKT010000125.1:0-9578 GCA_038327205.1 Burkholderiales bacterium
AGTGGCGGGCGGACGTTCACCCTGTGGCAAGTGAGGCTGGAGATCAAGGTTTAGTGGGTCGTCTTGCGTGGGGCGGGCATTCGCTGTGGTGGTCTTCGCGCGGGAGCAGTCCGGCGGCACGTTTTGCTCCGTGTCATTCCGGCGTGACCTAGGGTCACGGCCTCCCTTCTTTACCTGCGCAAAACGCACCGCCGGACCGCTCCTTCGCGGCCTCGCGCGATATCGTCGGCGCGAACGCCAAGTCTGTGAACGCAAGGGGATTGGGTGTGCGCCGTGGCGAGGTAAAAGAAGGGAGCGCAGCGGAATGACACGAGCGGCGGCGCGCACCCGATCCCCGAAGCCTGGAGGGCTCCAGGAACTTACCCCCGATACCCCAACAACCTCGCCGGCAACATCAGCACCGCCCGCAGCAGCGCAAACACCGCCTCCACGCTGATGCCGATCAGCCGCAGCGGCAGGGTCAGCAACCACAGCAGAGGCCACAGCAGCAACACCAGCAGCACCAGGGGCCAGCACAGCAGCCACAGCGTCACACCCAAAAACATCAAGATCAGCAGCTTCATCGCCTCGTCTCCTCACGGCACCCCGGCGACTGTAAAAGCGCGGCGCCATGAAAAAACCCGGCTTGCGATGAACTGCAAGCCGGGCTGCATGAAACGGGCCAGTGGGTATCAGAAGTGGTATTCGGCCCGGATCATCGGCGTCTTGGCGATGGCACCCTTGCCCGCTGGGCCCGAGTTGTCGTTGCCGAACTTGTTGCGCCAGTATTGGTACTCGAAGCCAATCTTGAAGGTCTTCTTGCCGGTCACGTCGTACATGATCTGCGCGTCAATATTCGTTTCCGGGGCAGTGTTGCCGCCGAATTCGTTCTTGCCCTTGGAGGCGATGTAGTTGGCAAAGCCTTCGAACGACAGGGGGATGCCGATGTCAAACGGAATGCCCCAGGCTGCCGTCAGCATCGCGTGGGTCTTGTAGTCATAGCGCGGGGTGGCGCTGCCGGCGCCGAAGGTGCTGGAAGGCGCGTTGCTTTCCTTCAGCAGCAGCAGGCTGATGTTCAGGAAGCCCGGCACATCCATCATCAGCGTGGGGCCAGCCACCAACATGCGCTTCTTGGAGTTGTAGCCCGCGTCGGTCTTGGTGTTGACATCGAAACCGGCGGTCAGGCCCACGCCGCGCACCGGCCCGAACTTGAAGGGCGAACCGACGACTTTTTCCAGGTCCAGCATGTGGCGGTAGACGATGTAGACCTCATGCGCGCCGTCGGTGGACTTGGCGTTCGAGGGGTCCTTGCTGTCGGAAAGCAGGACGTCCGCATTGAAAAAGTTCGTGCCGTATTTGTAGCCGCTGACGTGGTTCAGATTGACGATGTTCTTGCTGATGTCCTGGTTGTTGAAGGGCTCGGCAAACTTCGTGCCGTAGCGGTAGCCGATCGAGGTGTCGCTCCAGTCAGCGGCCTGCGCCGAGGCCAAGGCGGTGGCGGAAATCACGGCCACGGCAGCGGCTCGCTTCATCGAAACGTGTGTCATCGGAGATCCTTTATTGGGAGTTTTAAGAACGCAGAAACTGTGGGATCACTTGCCGGTCGGAATCTTGCCTTCCACGCCCTTGACGTAGAAGTTGACGCCCGAGAGGAATTTGTCGTCGGCGACTTCGCCCGCCTTCAGCAGGGTCTTGCCGTCCTGCCCGATCAGGGGGCCTTTCCAGATTGAGAAGGTGCCGTCTTTCAAGCCGGCCTTGACCGTCTCGACCGTGGCCTTGACGTCGGCAGGCACGATCTCGGCGACAGACACCATGTCGATGGCGCCTTCCTTGACGCCCCACCAGGCATGCTTGCCCGCGCCGGCCACCCACTTGCCATCAAGCGCTTCTTTGACGGCGGCGAGGTAGTACGGCGCCCAGTTGATGACGGCCGAACCGAGGTGTGCCTTGGGGCCGTAGGCGGTCATGTCCGAATCCCAACCGAAGGCGAATTTGCCGTTCTTCTCGGCGGTTTGCAGCACGGCCGACGAGTCGGTGTTCTGCATCAGCACGTCGGCGCCACCGTCGATCAAGGACTGCGCGGCCTCGGTCTCTTTGGGCGGGTTGAACCAGTCGTTGACCCACACGACCTTGACCTTGACCTTCGGGTTGCCCGACTGCGCGCCCAGCGTAAAGCTGTTGATATTGCGGATTACCTCGGGGATGGGGATCGAACCGACCACGCCCAAGGTGTTCGTCTTGGTCATCTTGCCGGCGATGACACCGGCCATATAAGCGCCTTCATAGGTGCGCGAATCGTAGGTGCGCATGTTGTCGGCCTGCTTGTAGCCGGTGGCATGCTCGAACTTGACGTCTTTGCTGTCCGCCGCCACCTTGAGCATCGGCTCCATATAGCCAAAGGTGGTACCGAAGATCAGGGTGTTGCCCTGGCTGACCAGGTCGCGGAAGACCCGCTCGGCGTCGGCGCCCTCGGGCACTTTTTCAACAAAGCTGGTGACCACCTTGTCGCCGAACTCTTTCTCCACCGCCTTGCGGGCGTTGTCGTGCGCAAAGGTCCAGCCGCCATCGCCGACCGGGCCGACATAGGCGAAGGCGATCTTCAGGGGCGCGGGCTTGGCTGGTTCAGCCGCCGATGCCGCCACGACGGGCGCCGCGACTTCTTCCTTCTTGCCGCAAGCAGCCAGGGCGAGTGCCAGGGCGCTCAGTCCGGCGAGTTTGACGAGGACGTTCAAAGTGCTCATTGCTTGCAATCTCCATTGAAAAACTAAGAACCGGGGAAAAACGGTTTGCCCAGTGCCGCCGGCATATTGGCGCGGATGAAATTCGCGTTGCTGGAGATCAGTACCAGCACCACGATGGTGGCCAGATAAGGCAGCATGCTCAGCAACTGGCTGGGCACCTCGACCCCCTGGCCCTGCAGATAAAACTGCAACATCGTCACAAAGCCGAACAGATATGCACCTAGCATGACTCGTGCCGGGCGCCAGGTGGCGAAGGTCGTCAGGGCCAGTGCGATCCAGCCTTTGCCGGCAATCATGCCCTCGACCCACAGCGGCGTGTAGATGATGGACACGTACGCCCCGGCCAGCCCGCACAGCGCGCCACCGGCCACCACCGCGCCCAAACGGATGCGTCGCACCGGGTAGCCCAGCGCATGGGCCGACTCTGGTGATTCGCCCACCGCACGCAGCACCAAACCGGCTCGGGTGCGGCTGAAAAACCAGGCCAGCAGCGCCGCCAGCGCCATCGCCCCGTAGACCAGCGGATGCTGCTTGAACAGGGCCGGGCCAATGAAGGGAATGTCGGACAGCCACGGCACCGCGAACGAGGGCCGCGCGCCCAGCTTTTGCTGCGTGTAGCTGATGCCCACAAAGGCCGAGAAGCCGCTGCCGAACAGGCTCAGTGCCAGCCCGGCCGCGTATTGGTTGGTGTTGAGCCAGATCACCAGCAGCCCGAACGCAGCCGCCAGCAACGCCCCGGCGGCCATGCCCGCCGCAAAGCCCAACCAGTCGTTGCCGGTGTGCACCGCCATGGCAAAGCCCGCCACGGCCGCCACCAACATCATGCCTTCGGCACCCAGGTTGACGACGCCCGCCCGCTCGTTGATCAGCAGGCCCAGCGCCGCGATGGCCAGCAGGGTGCCGGCGTTGATGGCTGAGGCGATCAGCAGTGCAATGGCATCCAGTGTCATGTCAGCACCCCGCACGTCGGGTACGTCGTGCGACCCTCTAAGAGGGTCGGGCCTTGCTTGGGGCGGCCCGGCGCAGCGTCCCGCCAACTCATGCCAGCCCCACCTTGCGTGCCACCCAGCGCAGCCGGTAATGGATCAGCGTGTCGCAGGCCAGCAGCGCAAACAGCAGCAGGCCCTGGAACACGCCGGTGATGGCCTTGGGCAGGCCCAGCCGCGACTGCGCCAGTTCGCCGCCGATGTAGAACATGCTCATCAATATCCCCGAGAACACGATGCCCACCGGGTGCAGCCGCCCGACGAAGGCCACGATGATGGCGGCGAAGCCGTAGCCGGCCGGCACGTATGGCGTCAATTGGCCGAGCGGCCCGGCCACCTCCAGCGCACCGGCCAGGCCCGCCATGCCGCCCGACAGCAGCAGCGCCGTCCAGAGCGCGCGGCTCGATGAAAACCCGGCATAGCGTGCCGCAGCCGGGGCCAGGCCGCCCACCTGCAAGGCAAAACCGGCATAGGTGCGGAACAACAAAATCCAGAAGCCCAGCACGGCCGCCGCCGCGATCAGCACGCCGATGTGGACGCGCAGGCCGTCCACCAGACGCGGGATCTTGGTCACCGCCAAAAAGCTGATCGACTGCGGAAAGTTATAGCCGTTCGGGTCTTTCCAGGGCCCGTAAACCAGGTAGCCCAAGAGCAACTCGGCCACATAGACCAGCATCAGGCTGACGAGAATTTCATTGGCATTGAAACGGTCGCGCAGCAGGGCCGTGTTGCCGGCCCAGGCCATGCCGCCCAGCACACCGGCCGCCAGGATCGCCACGACGATGAGCTTGCCGCTGCCTGAATCGGCCTGCATCGCCACAAAGCCGCCCGCCAGCGCGCCAACGATGAATTGGCCCTCGGCCCCGATGTTCCAGACGTTGGACCTGAAGCACACCGCCAGCCCGAGGGCAATCAGGATCAGCGGCGTGGCCTTGATGCCGATTTCGCTCCAGCCATTGGCGTTCTTGATCGGCTCCCAGAAAAACATCTGCAGGCCGCGCGCCGGGTCTTTGCCGAGCAGCAGGAACAGGCCGATACCCAGCGCCACCGTGATAGCCAGCGCCAGCAGCGGCGAGGCCAGGGCCATCCACTTTGAGGGCTGAGGCCGGGTTTCAAGCTTGAGCATGGTGCGGCTCCGGCTTCCACAAGCCGCTCATCCACTCGCCGATCAAGGCGCGGGTGGCGTCGGCCACGGCAATCGGCGGTGACAAACGGCCCTGCGCCATCACCACCAGCCGGTCGCTGATCTCGAACAATTCATCCAATTCTTCGCTGACCACCAACACCGCGCAACCGGCGTCGCGCAGCGCCAGCAACTCGCCCCGGATCTGTGCTGCCGCACCGACGTCCACGCCCCAGGTCGGCTGGGCAATCACCAGCACCTTGGGATTGGCATCGATCTCGCGGCCGACCAGAAACTTCTGCAAATTGCCGCCCGACAAGCTGCGCGCGGCGGCACCCGGCCCGCTGGCCTTGACCTTGAAGCGAGAGATCAGGTGCTCGGTCAGGCGCTGCACCTGGGCCGTGCGCAGCCAGCCCAAGGACGTGACGTTTTCGGTGCGCGTCAAGAGGGTGTTTTGCGCCAGCGACAGGGTGGGCACCGCGCCCCGCCCCAGCCGCTCCTCGGGCACAAAATTCAGGCCCAGCCGGCGGCGTTTGCGGGCGCTGGCGCGGGCGATGTCGTCGCCGAACAGCAGCACGCTGCCCGGTTGGCCGCGCCGGTCCTCGCCCGACAGCGCGGCCATCAATTCCTGCTGCCCGTTGCCCGACACCCCAGCCACGCCGACCACTTCACCGGCACGCACGTTCAAGTCCACATCCACCAACGTCGTGCCGAAGGGCGAGGTCTTGCCAATGCTCAAGCGCCGCACGCCCAGCGCGACCGGACCGGCCTTGCGCGCGGGGTGATGCAGCATCGGCGGCTCGGCGCCGATCATCAAGGTGGAGAGCTGCGCGTTGCTCTGCGTGCGCGGGTCAACTTCGCCGGTCACCCGCCCGCCGCGCAACACGGTGCAGTGGTGGCACAGCGCGCGGATCTCGTCGAGCTTGTGGCTGATGTAGAGGATGGCGCAGCCGCTGTCGGCGAGTTGCCGCAGGGTCACGAAGAGTTGGGTGGCGGCCTGCGGCGTCAGCACCGAGGTCGGCTCATCCAGAATCAGCAGTTGTGGTCCGGAATAAACAGCCCCCACGTCGTCGCCTTGCGACTCCTGCCCGCCGAGGGGGCGCGAGCCTGCCTTGGGGCGGCCCGGCGTCTGGCTCATCAGCGCCCGGACGATTTCGACCCGCTGCCGCTCGCCGACCGACAGGCTCAGCACCGGCCGCAGCGGATCGACCACCAGGCCATAGCTCTCGGACACCTCGCGGATGCGGGCCGTCACCTCGGCCAGGCTGATGGACTTGTCCAGGCCCAGCCAGACATTCTCGGCCGCCGTCAGCGTCTCGAACAGCGAGAAGTGTTGGTAGACCATGCTGATGCCAAGCCGCCGCGCCTGCGCGGGGCTCTTCACCCGCACCAACTCGCCGTTCCAACGGATGCTGCCCGCATCGGGCTGCACCGCGCCGTAAATGATCTTCATCAGGGTCGACTTGCCAGCCCCGTTTTCACCCAGCACCGCATGTATTTCACCGGGCTGAACCTTCAGCCCAATACCGTCATTGGCCTTGACGCCAGGGTATTGTTTGCTGATGCCGGTGAGTTCCAGTCGGAGGGTCATGAAGCGCTATGTTTGTTTTTTTGATCTTGTTTGAATTTGGCCTGTCCGGCCACCCAACAACCGACCAGATCCCGCTCGTCCGACAGCGTCATCCAGGCGAAAACCTTCTCATGCAATTCACGTGCCACTTGCTGCCTTGCCTCGGCCACCGGGCCGCTGGCCCAGTCCCACACGCAAACGTCGGCCAGGGTACCAGCATCGAAGGAACCCATCTCATGGGCCAGGCCCAGCGCCTCGGCCGCACCACGGGTGGCCGCATGCAGGCCCGCCCAGGCCGTCATCCGGTGGCCGGCCATTGCCTGCACCTTGTAGCCGTCGAGCAGATTGCGCTGCATTGACAAGCTGGTGCCGCCACCCACATCGCTGGCCGCGCTGACCCGAAACCCTGCCCGCTGCGCCGCCGGCCAGTCGAACAGGCCGCTGCCCAGAAATAGGTTGGACGACGGACAGAACGCCACCTGCGCGCCGCTGGCGGCCAGCACTTTTTTGTCCTCGTCATCGAGCCAGATGCCGTGAGCCAGCACCGCGCGCGGGTGCAAGAGACCTTCGCGGGCGTAGACATCGAGATAGCTGCGGGCGGTGGGGAACAGCTGGGCCACCCAGGCGACCTCGGCACGGTTTTCGGCCACATGGGTCTGCATGAACAGCGAGGCGTCGGCCCGGCAAAGGGCGCCGGCCATCGCCAGTTGCGCGGGTGTGCTGGTCGGGGCGAAGCGGACGGTGACGGCATAGGCCAGCCTGTCCCGGCCGTGGAAGCGGTCGATCAGATCGATGCAGTCGCGCTCAGCCTGTTCAACGTCATCGCGCAGGCCGTCGGGCGCATGGCGATCCATCAACACCTTGCCGGTGATGAGGCGCATGCCCCGCTCGCGCGCCGCCTCGAACAGCGCCTCGGCCGAGACCTTGTGGACGGTGGGAAACACCACCGCCGCCGTCGTGCCGTGGGCCAGCAGCGCATCGAGAAAACGCTCGGCCCCGAACTTGGCCACCGCCGGATCGCCATAGCGAATCTCGGCCGGGAAGGTGTAGCGGTTCAGCCAATCCAGCAGCTCGGCGCCGAACGAGCCGATCACATCGAGCTGGGGGCAATGGACATGGGTGTCGATGAAGCCGGGCAGGATCAGTCGGCCGCTGTGGTCCTGGCGCTCCCAGCTTTCATCGGGCGCTTGCAACTGCGTGCCGACGATGCGGCCGGCCTCGATCAGCAGCCAATGGCCGGGCTGAAAGCGCACGGCGGGGCTGTCGATATCGCCCCAGGCGGGCGAGGCAGTGAAGTCCAGCAGGTCGCCTTTGAGGGCGAGACGTCGGGAAAGAAGGGAAGTTGATGCGGTCATTGGAATGAATTTTGCCTGTATCGGCTATCTTCAAGCCTTGCTACTTGAACCTGACATGAACCACCGACCCCTGCGATTTTTCCATCAAGGCGAGATTCAATCGCTGCAAGGCCTGCCGACCACCACCACCGTGCTCGACTATCTGCGCGAGCACGCCAAGCACTGCACCGGCACCAAAGAGGGTTGTGCCGAGGGCGATTGCGGTGCCTGCACGGTGCTGGTCGGCGAGCTGCAAGACGATGGTCAGCTCAAGCTCAGCAATGTCAATGCCTGCACCCAGTTCCTGCCGACGCTCGACGGACGCGCCCTGCTGACCGTCGAAGACCTGGGCTCGGCCGAGGCGCTGAACCCGGTTCAGCAGGCGATGGTCGATTGCCACGGCTCGCAATGCGGCTTTTGCACCCCCGGCTTCGTGATGAGCTTGCAGGGCTGTTACGAGCGGCATTCAGACGCCGGCACCCTGCCGACGCGCCAGCAGCTGGCCGACGATCTGGCCGGCAACCTGTGCCGCTGCACCGGCTACCGGCCCATCCTCGACGCCGGTGAGGCGATGTTCGCCCTGCCCGCCCGGCGCCTGGACCGTGCGCCGATCCAGAAGGCCTTGCATTCGCTGCAGAACGACACGCCGTTGCATTACCAAGCGCGCAGCCCGGCCTTCGCGGGCCGGCTCGACAGCTTCCACGCGCCGCGCACGTTGGCCGATTTCGCCGCGCTGCGCGAAGTCTTGCCGCAAGCCCGCTTGCTGGCCGGTTCAACCGACATTGGCCTGTGGGTCAACAAGCAGTTTCGCGATGTTGGCGAGCTGATCTATATCGGCGCGGTGGCCGAGCTGAAGCAGATTCGCGCTGAGGCGTTTGAAGGCCGGCCAGGCCTGTGGATCGGCGCGGCCGCCACGCTTGAATCGGCCTGGAGCGCGCTGGCGCAAGCCGTGCCGCCGCTGCGCGAGATGTGGCTGCGCTTTGCCTCGCCGCCGGTGCGCAATGCCGGCACCCTGGGCGGCAATATCGCCAACGGCTCGCCCATCGGCGACGGCGCACCGGCGCTGATCGCCCTGGGCGCCGACATCGTGCTGAGGCTGGGCACGGCGCAGCGCCGGATGCGGCTGCAGGATTTTTATCTCGATTACATGAAGAACGCGCTGCAGCCGGGCGAGTTCGTCGAGGCGCTGCATCTGCCCCTGCCCGCTGCGGGCTTGCAAGTGCGCGGCTACAAGATTTCAAAGCGCTACGACAGCGACATCTCGGCCGTCTGCGCGGCGCTGGCGCTGCGGGTTGAAGCCGGTGTGGTTGCCGAGGCGCGTTTCGCGTTTGGCGGCATGGCGGCCATCGTCAAGCGGGCGGCGCTCGCCGAAGACGCCGTGATCGGCAAGCCGTGGACGCAGGCGAGCGCTGAAGCCGCCGCAGCAACACTGGCCCAGGACTTCAACCCGCTGAGCGATATGCGGGCCAGCGCGGCCTACCGCCTACGGGTGGCGCAAAACCTGTTCACCCGGCTCTGGCTTGAAACGCGGAACGATGCGCCGCTGGCGAACCACGATGTCAACGTCTGGCATGCGGTGTCGTTTGACAGGAGCCCGGCATGAACAAGCGCCTTGAACTGCCGGACGAGGCGCAGGTCGGCGTCAGCAAAACCCATGAATCCGCCGCCCTGCACGTCAGCGGCGAGGCCACCTACATCGACGACATCGCCGAAGCCGCCGGCACCCTGCATGCGGCCCTGGGCCTGTCGCCGATTGCCCACGGCCGGCTGCTGTCCATCGACCTCGAACTGCTCAAAAAGCAGCCTGGCGTCGTCGCCGTCTACACCGCTGCCGATTTCCCCGGC
>JBBQKT010000126.1:0-9558 GCA_038327205.1 Burkholderiales bacterium
AGGCCCGAGCGGAACAGCCGGTGGTCCATCAAAAAGCGGATCGGGCGTGGGCTGGCGGCCATCAAGAGCACCACGTCGATGAAGCTGACGTGGTTGCACACCAGCAGGGCCGCACCCTTGACCGGGATGTGCCCATCGCCCACCACCTTGAAGCGGTAGACCAGCCGCGACGCCATGAAGGCGATGAAGCGCAGCAGGTATTCCGGCACCAGCAAAAAGATGTAGCCCGCCACCACCGCATTGGCCAGGCCGACCGCCAGGAACAGCCCCGGCACCGACAGCCCCGCGCCCAGCAGGGCCCCGGCCAGCACGCTGCTGACGATCATGAACAGCGCGTTCAAGATGTTGTTGGCCGCGATGATGCGGGCCCGGTGGGTGGGCTGGCTGCGCAGTTGGATCAAGGCATACATCGGCACGCTGTAAAGCCCGGCGAACAGGGCCAGCAGGCACAGATCGGCCAGCACTCGCCAATGCTGCGGCTGGCTGATGAAGGCACCCAGGCCCAGTACGCCGCTGGCGGGCAGCGCATGGGAGGCGAAGTACAGATCGATGGCAAACACGCTCATGCCGATGGCGCCCAGCGGCACCAGGCCGATCTCCACATGGCGGCGCGAGAACACCTCGCACAGCAGCGAGCCGCAGCCGATGCCGACCGAGAACACCACCAGCAGCAGCGACGCCACCTGCTCGTCGCCATGCAGCACGTCCTTGGCGAAGGACGGGAAATTGGACAGGAACACCACGCCGAAGAACCACATCCACGAGATGCCCAGCAGCGAGCGGAACACCGCCAACTGTTGCCGTGCCAGCAACAGATTGCGCCAGGTCTCGCTGACCGGGTTCCAGTTGATCTTCAAGCTCGGGTCGGTGGCCGGCGACAGCGGGATGAACTGCGCCACCAGCCGCCCCAACACGGCCACGGCCAAGCAGGCGATGGCTGCATAGCGGGCACCGACTTCGGGCAGGGCAATCAGCAGGCCGCCCGCCAGGCTGCCCAGCAGGATGGCCACAAAGGTGCCCATCTCGACCATGCCGTTGCCGCCGGTCAATTCATGCTCGTCCAGCTGCTGCGGCAGATAGGCGAACTTGACCGGGCCGAACAGGGTGGAGTGCAAGCCCATCAGCCCCACGCAGCCCAGCAGTGCCGGCACGTTGGTATGGATGAAGCCCCAGGCTGCCAGGGCCATGATGGCGATCTCCAGCGTCTTGACGAAGCGGATCAGCCGCGTCTTGTCGAGCTTGTCGGCCAGTTGCCCGGCGGTGGCCGAGAACAGCACAAAGGGCAGGATGAACAGCGCCCCGATCACCAGACCCGCCTGGGCCGGTGGCAGCCAGCTCACCTGCAACTGGTAGGTCACCATCACCGTGAGGGCGAACTTGAACAGGTTGTCGTTGCCGGCGCCGAGGAACTGGGTCCAGAAAAACGGCGCAAAGCGGCGCTGGGTCAGCAGGGCGAACTGGTTGGCTTGGCTCATTCAATCAGTCTTTCAAGGATTTGCGCAAATTCGTCCCGGCCAGGCACGACGACGAAGACCCTGCGAACAGCACGGCAAGAAGGAGGAACGACGCTGGGGCGAGTTTGCGCAAATCCTACTGGCGGACCAGGGCGGCATCTTCACTCAAGCCGGCCTTTGGCAACCACACCAGCATCGAATCGACGGTGGTGGTTTCGATATGACCGGCCAGGCGCTGGCCCATCGGGTGGTCGTCAAACGCGATATTGGCCCGGGTCAGCCGAGCGCCCAGCCGCTCGGCGGTGGACAGGCGGATGTCGCTGGGCCGGTAGCCCTGGGCCTTCAGCCAGGCCTGGGCGGCGCTGCGGCGGGTCAGCGGCGGATCGGCCGAGACGGACAACGACACTGCGGCCAGCGTCTCCAGCACCCATTGGTTGCTCTGCTGGTAGGTCGTCGCCCAGGGGTAGGCCAGCATGTTGTAGCGCGGCTCGTGCAGATTGCGAATGCGGGTGTTGTCACGCAGCAGGGGCAGCAGCGCGGCTTGCAGGGCGGGCTTCAGCACCACGAAGGTGGCGTCGTAACGCTGCGGCCGGTCGAGAAAAAATTCACCCAGGCCTTGGCGGAACAAATCACCCCGCGCCGTGCCGCAGACATTGAGCTTGTGCAGCACGCGCCAGACTGGCCGGCCGTCGGCTTCATCGCGGTACACAAAGCCCAGGTGCGACCAGTTCAGCCCGTACTGGCTCAGGTCCTGCCCGGCGCGCGCCAGGATCACCACCGTGGCCCCGGTTGCGTCCAGCTGTGCCGCTGTCGCCTGCGCCAGATTCATGCCGCGTTCCACTTGCGCGGTGGTTTGCGGCGCGTCCTCGCAGGGCCGCCCGGCGCTCGCAGCGTTGATGGCCAGAGCCAGGCACAGGGTGAAAAACAGCCTGGTGGCTTTCACCGCGTGACCTGCTCGTTGTAAAGCAGGGCCTTGCCGATCTCGTTCGGGATAAAGGCCAGCGCCTGGCCCGCGGCCGACAGCACCACGCCGCTTCCCACGGCCAGCACGGTGACCGTCGTGCCTACCGCCGTCGACACGCCACCCACCACCTGGCCGGCGAAGCGCACGCTGAAGCGCGCCCCGTCCGAGGCACGTTCCAGCACCCACACCGTGCTGTTGGCGGCCAATTCCACGCTCACGATCACCAAGGTCGTGCCGGCTGACAGCACCAAGCCGGTTGCGGCCACCGAGATGCCCACCGGCAGCAGCGACAGCGCGCTGGCCTCGGACACGGCGGACTGTGCTTGTGCTGCGGGGGCTTGGGCAATCAGGGCGAGGCTCATCAGCGAGCTGTTGAGAAGGGTGAAAGCGCGTTTCATGGCGAACTCCTTTGCGTGAAAGCGTGAATCGGTGCCGCGATCCTCCAACCTGACCTGCCGAGCGGTTGCCAAAGTTCCGCCAAGTCTTCTTGGTTGCCCAGTTCAGGGTGTTGCAGCGGGGTTGAGCGTCAGGCGTTTCTCGCCGACAGCAAACGAGGCCTTTTGAATCAGGCCATTCGTCACTTCATAAACGCACAGCATCTCCACCGTGCCCCGGCCTTCCGGGAAATTGCGGGTGATCAGTTCATGGTCGGTGACGATGTTTCCCATCACGATGCGCGAGAGCAGGCGCGCATGCAGGTCGGGCTCGGCAAAGCGCGTCAGAAACCGGGGGCGCATTTGCGCATGGCCGCGTGCCAACAGCTCGCCGTGCAGGGTGAATTGCTCGGCATCCGTGGCATAGGTGGCCAACAGCGCGTCAATATTTTTGGCGTTGTAGGCGTCGAGTTGCCGTTGAATGAGATTTACCAAAATTGCCATTGCCCTGTCTTCACCACCCAGACCCCCAGCATCGCATTCGTCACCGCATGGGCGATCACTGCCGTCCACAGTTTGCCGGTGCGACGGTACAGCCAGGCATAGGCCAGGCCGGCCACGATGGCGGCCAGCCACAAGGTGTGGGCGAGCATGAAGACAAAGGTGGACAGCACGATGGCCTTCAGGCCGATGCGCTGGGGGTCGACGGTCTCAAACCGCGGCTGCTCGATCCAGCGCATCAGAAACGAGCGCCAGAACAGCTCTTCCATCACCGGCACGATGAGGGCTGCGCCGACAAATCGCAGCACGATCAGCGGCCAGATGCGCTGGCCCTGCAGGTCGATGGGCAGAAAGCTGGCGGTGGGTTCGCTGAGCTGCATCCACCCTGCATCGAGCTGGATCCACAGCACAAAGACCACGACCCCGACCACCACGCTCAGGCCTGTTTCGCCCAGCGAGGGCCAGTTCTGGCGGGCCAGCTCACCGTAGTCTTTCCAATAAAAGTGCAGCAGCGCGCCGACGCCGACCACGCTGGCGCCGTAGAGCCAACGGGTGTCCATGGCGATGCTGTCGGGCCAGTAGCCGCGCAGCGCGAGCAGGACCATGAACAGGGCAAAGGGGAAGGCGCGGGCGCGCGCGGCGGGGCTGAGTTGCGGCGTCATGCCGCGAAGCCTAGCGCAAGTCTTTGACAACGAGCGGCGCGCAAATCAAGCGGCGCGCTGCTCCAGCACAAAGTTCGCCCCGTCAAACTGCCCCAGCTTCTCCACCAGATAGGGCAGGCAGGCCTGCAGATCGGCATGCAGGGTGAACGGTGGGTTGGCAATGAAGAGGCCGCTGCCCAGCATGCCGAACCCGCGGGTGTCGGTTTGGGGCTGCACGGTCAGGCGCACATGGAGCCAGCCTTTTTTTGCACCGGCCTTGGGGTTGTCGGCGGCGGCCTTGAGGCGCTGGGCAAGCTGGGCCGATTCAAGCAATTGCAGCTGTGGGTACCAGATGATGAAGGTGCCGGCATCGAAGCGCTCCAGCCCTTCGCGCAGGGCGGCCAAGACCTTGCCGTAGTCGGTCTTCAGCTCGTAAGACGGGTCCATCAGCACGACGGCGCGGCGCGACGGCGGCGGCAGCTCGGCCCGCATGGCGGCAAAGCCGTCGGTGTCGAACACCTGGGTGTTGGGCCGCGTTTCGAGATAGCTGTTGAGGATGCGGTTGTCGGTGGGGTGCAATTCATAAGCGCGCAGCCGGTCGGCTTCGCGCATCAACAGATTGGCCAGGGCCGGCGAGCCCGGATACTGGCGCAGCTGCCCGTCGGGGTTGAATTCCTTCACCAGCGCCATGTAATTGGCCAGCGGTTCGGGCAGGTCTTTGGCGTCCCACAGGCGCGAAACGCCCGACGAGTATTCGCCCTTTTTCTGCGCGTACTGGCCTTCGATCGAATAGCCGCCGGCCCCGGCGTGGGTGTCCACCAGGGTGTAGGGTTTTTCTTTCTCCGCCATGTAGCGCAGCACCTGGGTGAGCACCAGGTGTTTGAGGACGTCGGCATGGTTGCCGGCGTGAAAAGCGTGTCGGTAGGCGAGCATCGTGAGATTTTATCTTGGCGCCACCGGATCAAGGATTCTGCAAGGCCCCCGGATGTTGCGCCGGCCCTTTCAAGGCCAGCGTGCCGCGCGGCGCGATGAACTGCCGGGTGGGCTGCAAGCTGATGCCGCCGGATTGGCCCGGATCGATGGCTTTGCCACGCAGCGGCGAGCCCGGCCGCAAGCGATAGTCGCCCCGCGCTGCCAGCACAAACACATTCAGGTCGGTGATGAAGTTGTTGCGCACCTCCCAAAAGCCATCGGTGCTGAACCTCGGGTTGCCCGCCAGGATGTTGTTGATGACGCGCACCTGCGCCGGGCCGGGGGCCACGCGCAAATAGACGCCGCCGCTGGGCCGCTGGTCGATCAGGGTGTTGTTGATCAACTGCAATTCTTGGTTCGGCCAGGTGTAGCCCTCTTCGCCAAAAGTGATGAGGTGGGGGTTCTGCGTGCCCGAGCTTTGCTGGATCACATTGCCCACCACCAGGGCCTGCCCGCCGTTCGGAAAGTCCAGCTCGTAGCTGGCTTCGCCGCCCAGGCCGTCGGCCAGGCGGTTGTAAAAAATATGGTTCACCGCCGCCCGGCTCTTCAGCAAATGGCCCAGACGGCCGCTGTGAAAGTGGCTACCCGTGACCCGCAAATAGCCGATCGCGCCGACATACATATTGTGGTTCAGCCCCTCACGCCGGACGATGGTGCCGAACTCGCAGTCGTCCACCTCCAGCCGGGCGTTCTTGTCGTTGCCGGTCAGTACGCCGTTCTCGTTGTCCTTGAAGCTGCAATCAACCAGGTGCAGCGAGCCGCGTTCCAACCGGATGCCCGCGCCGTTCTGGTCAGGCACCATGCAGCCGCTGAAATCGAAGCCTTCGATGCGGATGCGCTCGCCACTGGTGACGAAAATGCCCTTGCCCTGCGATGACTGCCCGCCCGCGATCAGGCGGACGCGCCCGCCCACCGCCTTCAAGCTCAGATCGCTCTGCGGCCAGGCCGCCACATCGGCGATGTAGTCGCCCGCGTCAACCTCGATGCGCATGCCGTCCTTGGCCTGGGCTGATGCTGCCGCCAGCGATTTGATCGACTGGTTGCGGCCCACCTTCATCACCAAGGGGCTGGCGGCCCGGCTCAGGGCGGGCGCTAAAAGGGCGGCCCCTGCCGCCCATTGCAGAGATCGGCGGCGGGTGATCTGGGTCAGTGGGGCTGTCTGATGTTTCATCAGCACAAGTCTAGCGGCCCGAATTGTTGCGCCGCAGCAAGTTTTCGTAACGTACGCTACGATAAGCGCACTTTGTTTATTCTCTGAACCACTCAGACACCGCCATGCCCAGCTTGTTCGACCCCATCCAAATCGGCGACTTATCGCTTGCCAACCGTATCGTCATGGCCCCGCTGACGCGCAGCCGCTCGCCGGGCCTGCTGCCCGGCCCGATGGTGGTCGACTATTACCGCCAACGCGCGACCGCCGGCCTGATCATCAGCGAAGGCACGCAGATCACCCGCGAAGGCCAGGGCTATCTGGACACGCCGGGCATCCACACCGCCGCGCAGATCGCCGCGTGGAAAAAAGTGACCGACGCGGTGCATGCCGAAGGCGGCAAGATCGCCGCGCAGTTGTGGCATGTGGGTCGCATCTCGCATGTGGTGTTCCAGCCCGAAGGCCATGCGCCGCTGTCGTCCACCAACAAGGCCGCCGTCGGCAAAACCTTCACCGCCAACGGCTTTGAAGACCTGTCCGCGCCCCGCGCGCTGCGCACCGATGAGATCCCGGGCGTGATCGCTTCCTTTGTCCACGCGGCCGAATGCGCGATTGAATCGGGCTTCGATGCCGTCGAGGTGCATGGCGCCAATGGCTACCTGATCGACCAGTTCCTGCGCGACAGCATCAACGACCGCACCGACGCTTATGGCGGCTCGATCGAAAACCGCGCGCGGCTGCTGGTTGAGGTGATGACGGCCATCGCCCGCGCCATCGGCCCCGGCCGCACCGGCCTGCGCCTGTCGCCCGTCACACCCGTCAACGACGCCGGGCAGGACAGCGATGCGCAAGCCTTGTTCAACTACGTCGCCGAACAGTTGGCACCGCTCAACATGGCGTTTTTGCACATCATCGAAGGCCAGACCGGCGGCCCGCGCGATGTGGCGCCGTTTGACTACGCCGCGATGCGCAAGCTGTTCAAAGGCCCGTGGATTGCCAACAACGGCTACACGCGGGAGATGGCGATCGAGGCGGTGGCCAATGGCAGCGCCGACATGATCGCCTTCGGCCGTGCCTACATCAGCAATCCGGATCTGGTGCGCCGGCTGAAGCTCAATGCGCCGCTGACAAAGATGGTGCAGGCGACGCTTTATGGCGGCTCGGCCGAGGGCTACACCGACTATCCGGCGCTGGCTGCTTGATCAACCCTTACGCATGCGGGCTTTGAACAGCTCGACGATGCCGACCTCACGCGGGCCGGGGATCAGCGTGAAGGCTTCCCCGGCCTGCAGCGCTCCCGGCTTGCGCACGGCCAGGTAAAAGCCGCACCAGCCGGTTTGCACCATCAGTTTGCTGGCTTGGTTGAAGCCCATCACCGCGTTGAACTTGAAGCAGGGGTAGCGCGGCTCGCTGACAGCAAGCTCGCAGCCATTGGCAAAGCGCAGCACGTCGCCGATGTACACCTCGGCTTCGAGCAAGCCGCTGAGCGTCAGGTTTTCGCCCAGGCTGCCGGGCGGCGGAAGTTGATCTCCACCGTCAACCTTGGCCTGCACCCGCACGCCGCGCCAAAACTCGTAGTGCTCGCTCGGGTAGGCGTACACCGCCTTGCTCAAGCCGCCGTGCACGGTCAGATCGGCCTGCTCGTCACCTTCAAGGCCGAGCGGGTTAACCGCCACTGCCCCCTCGCGCGGCCGCTTGCGGATGCCGCTGACCACCGCGCCGTTTGATGCCAGCAACGGCGCGAGCAGCGGGCTGGCAAGGGCGGTGTTGAGGCTGATGATGTTTTTCATGGCCCCGGTTTTACCTCACGTTCGCCAGGCGTGTCGTCGGCGCGCACCCGCCCACGCCCGGCGGCCTTGGCGGCGTAGCAAGCGGCATCTGCCCGTGCCAGCCAGCCACTGAGGGCGGCAGTATCGGCCGTCAGGCTGGCCACGCCCAGACTCGCGCTGACGCTGAACAGTTTGCCCTCCCAGGGCAGGACGACGGCGGCGATGGCGGCGCGGATGTGTTCGGCCGTGTGCAAGGCGGCAGCGCCGCTGCAACGCTCCAGCAAGACAGCAAACTCGTCGCCGCCCGGCCGGGCGACCAAGTCGGTAGCGCGAACGGCGGAAGAGATGGCCGCCGCCACAGCCACCAGCATGGCGTCGCCCGCCGCGTGGCCACCCTGGTCGTTGACGGGCTTGAAATGGTCCAGGTCCAGAAAGATGATGGCGGCCGGCAAGGTGATGGGCAGCCCCTGCACCAGGGCTTCGGCACGCCGCTCAAAGGCGCGCCGATTGGCCAGCCCGGTCAACGGATCATGGCCCGCCGTCCAGGCCAGCTCCTCCCGTGCCAGCTTTTGTTCGCTGATATCGCTGACGGTCCAGATCGTCCCGGCCGAGGGGTCGGCGGTGTCCACTGGCCGACCACGCAGACGGGCCCAGAACTGGCGGCCATCGGCACGCACCATCAGGCACTCGCCCGCATAAGCTTGACCGGTCTGAAAGGCCTGCAGGACTTCGGTGCCGACGCGGAGGTAGTCTTCTGCCGAGGCGTAAATGATGGCTGCACCGACGTCGAGAAAATCGGCCTCGGCACGGCCGAAGAGGCTGCAAAACTCGGTGCTGACCAGCTCAAAGCGCTGGTTGCGCGTGAAGGCAATGCCGATCGGCGAGGCTGTCATCACCGAGCCCAGGCGGCGCAGCAACTCGTGATTGGACGCTTCCAGCGCCACCCGTTCGATCCCGACGGCCTTGAGCACCGCTGCCAGCCGCCCGATCTCCCCGCCCACCTCGGGCCAGCCCTGGTCGGCGGCGATGACGCCATCAAACAAATGCTCGGCGCGCTTTTCCAGCCGACGCACCGGACGCAGCAGCCAGCCCACCAGCAGCAGGGTGATGATCGACATCAGTGTGATCAAGCCGGACGCCCAAATCAGGGCCAGTTGGCGGGCTGACCGCAGCGGAGCCAGCAGCTCGTTCTCGGGCCGCGCCCGCCAGACCATCCAATCCGGCCCGGACACCCCGGCTGCGCTGACCACCTCGCCCGCTTGCCGAAGCTGCAGGCCATAGGGCTCGATCGGACTGCCCGACGTCACCCAGGCCGCAAACGCGGCTGCCAGGCGCGGCTCGTCGGACAGCGGATGCCGCATCAGCGCCCGGTTCGGGTGGGCCAGCACACGGCCCTGAGCATCGGTCACCACCAGCAGCGGCGCCTGCTCATCGGCTTCTTGCACATCGACCAGATTGGCCAGCAGATCGCGGCTTGACAGCAGCAGGCTGCCGCACAACACGGCGATCACCTCGCCGTCGGCATTGCGCACCGGCTGGGTCAGCACCACCACGGGGTCGGTCGTCACCCGCCGCACTACGGGCTCGGAAATCATCGCCCGGCCTTCGGCCAAAGTACGCTTGAAATAGTCGCGGTCCGCCACGTTGTAGTCAGGCCTGCGCAGACCTTGCTCATCGGCCACCGCCAGGATCGTGCCATCCACGGCGGCCACGAACACATTCGAGAACAAGCT
>JBBQKT010000127.1:0-9518 GCA_038327205.1 Burkholderiales bacterium
TTCCTGGTCGTCACCAACAACTACCGGGCCAGTGGTGGCGGCAATTTTCCGGGGCTGGATGCCAGCCGGATCGTCATCGATTCACCGGACGAAAACCGCGAGGCGGTGGTCAGCTATCTGCGGGCAGCAGGCACGGTCAACGCGCAGGCCGATGGCAATTGGCGGGTGCTGCCGGTGCCGGGCGTGAAGCTGCGCTTCGTCTCCGGGGCGCTGGCGATCAAGTACCTGCCGCTGGTGCCCGGCGTCAAGCTGGTCCGGGAACTTAATGACGGGTCGGCACTCTACGAACTTGCGCCGTGAATCTTGCTCAAGCGTGAATATCGAGCATCGCGCCGCCGCCCCGCAACTGCGTCTGCAGCACCCGAAGATTGGCCACAAAGGCATAGGTCGCCGATTGCTGCTCGATGATGACCGTGGCCTCGTCGACCGGTGGAATGCGCTGGGCCGCAGCCGCAGACTGGATGGCAGTCGCGTCATCGCGGGTCTTCAACGGCGCCGAGGGCGACGGTGCGGCGCTGCTGGATGCCCGCAGCCGCTCGTTGGCGGCGGAGATACCGGACAGGGCGGTGGACAGGTTGATCGACATCGGGCGCTCCAAAACGGCTTGAATTGCCGTAACTTGCCCGATCTATCGACTGCCCCTCGCCGAACTTGAGAAAAGAATTGGTTTTGCCCGTTAATTCTTCACGCCGCTTCGATCAACCGGCCAATTCCTCGTAGCCGCCGGCCGACACGAACACCCGCACGCTGTCGCCACCGGCGGCCTTGCCCTCGGCACAGGCCAAGGTCGCGGCAGCCAGCACGGCGTCGACGGTTTCAAGGCTGGGCTGCAATTGCACGACGCCGACGCTGGCCTTCACCCGCGTGCGGTGTAAGCCCCAGCGCAGACGGTAACCGGCCACGGCGGCGCGCATTTTTTCGGCCACGATCTGGGCGTAATGCTGGTCGCAATTGGGCAGCAAGACGGCGAAGTGATCGGTCTCCAGGCGGGCCACCAAGTCTGATGCCCGCACTTTGGTGATCAGCAACTGACCCAGCACATAAAGAAAATGGTCTGCCACTTCGGTGCCCATGTGGGACAGCACATCGCCGAACTTGTCCACATCCAACCACAGCACGGCCACCGGCTCGTGGCGGCGACTGCCCACATGCTCGGCCAGACGGCGCTCGAACTCGCGCCGATTGGCCAGTTCGGTCAGCACATCGTGTTTGGCCGTCCAAGTGGGCTGCATGCGTTCCAGCCGGGCGGCGGTCACGTCCTCCAATATCCACAACGCCTCACCGGCTGGCTCGTCCCAACTCAGCGGTGTCGCGTGCAACAAGCCCCAAAAGCGACTGCCGTTGCGGCGCACGTACTCGATCTCTTCTTTGAGCGGCTTGCCCACGGCAAAGGCCCGGGCCGCACGGTCCATCACGCCTTGATGCGCGGTTTCGGACACCTGCACACTGCGCGCGCTTTGGCCCACCAGGTCGGTCTCGTCGCCGTAGCCGAACAACTGGTTGAAATGCTCGCTCACCAGTTCGAACCGGCCTGCTTTTACAAAACCGGCCGCCATGTGCGCACCGGCCAGCAATGCCCGCATGCGGGTTGACACGGCAACGCCCTCGGCATCCAAGCCTGCTGCCGTGGCGGTTTGGACTCCATGGCCGGGTTGGCTCGGGACTTGTGGCGTTGCTGGCATCGGTGTTGTGGTCATCTGGCGCTCCTGAGTTGGGCGGTGTCTCGCTCTGCCCGCGAGTGTGATGCGGGCGAGGCCAAGCTGAAACGTTGAACTGCGGCTTGAACGCCGGTCTTTACAAGTCCTGCACGCGTAAAAACGTGGCAAATCGCGGCAAGCCGGAATTGGTCAGGCCACGATAGCGGTAAGTCACCATGCTGCCCACCGCAGGCGGCGTACGGCGCTGTGCGTCGCTGAATCCGCTGCCGATCGAGAATTCCTGGCCCGCCCCGTTGCGCACCCGCAGCGCTCCCAGCCGGCCTTTCAGGCGCCCCGTACCGGCCAGATGAGCCAGCACCTGGGCCTCATCATCGTCCTGCGGTTTGAGCTTGAGCAAGCTGGCCTGCCGGCCCGATTGATAGGGGGCGGCGGCATCGTGCAGCATCAGCCCTTCGCCGCCGCTCCGCACCACCTCAGCCAACCGTGCCTGCAGCGCCGCCTGAGTGGCAACCCGCGTTTGCGGAACGGCTTGTAAGCCGTCCCAAGCCGCCTGAGTTGCCAGGGCCAGCAGAGCAGCAGCGCGCTGCTCGAAGGTGCCGTCTGCACCGGGCAGTTCAAACACCATGTAGTGCAGCGCCCGCCATTCAAGGTCTTGTGGCTGCTGACGGCGCACCGCAGCCGAGGTGGCGTCAAAGCGGCCGCGCGCGGTCCACAGTTCGCCGTCGAGGGGCTGTTTGGGCAGATGCGCAGCAAACCAGGCGGGCACGGAAATCGGCTGCCCATGGCGGGTGAACAGGCGCTGGCCGTCCCAATAGGCGCGCACGCCGTCGAGCTTTTCACTGACCAGATATCGAATAACGTCAATCTGGGCTGGGGCTTTCAAAGCAAGCAGCAGGGGCGGCGCTACCGCTGCCACAGCCGCCACGGCACCGCCCGCGGACCACAGAGGCAAGCTGGCCAAAACACCCAAGCAATCGCGCCGGGTCACAGGCTTCGTCATCTGCTGCATCACTTGTCTCCCCCGGTCGCTGACCCTTCGTTCCAGGAAAGCCCGGCAATCAAAGGCTTGATGCTCTTTCGCTGAGCGGGCCAGATCGTTAAAGTGTTACGCAAGCCTATCTGATGATTCCAGCTGCCTCAATGCGTTTTTTCTCAGAGTCCCCTGCATGAGAGAACTGCCAGCCCTCACCATTGATCCTGCACGTCGCGCCTTGATCATCGCGGGGACAGCTGGCGTCAGTCTGGCGCCAGTGCTCGCCCTGGCCGCTACTGAGTCCGGCAATGAGACGTTGCGTCTAGTGGCCACTGAATTTCCGCCTTACACCAGCGCGTCCCTGCCCAATGGCGGCACGGCCTGCGCGATCACCCGTGCCGCACTGGAGCGGGCGGGCTTGTCCATGGTGCTGCAATTTCGGCCCTGGGCACGCGCCTTGGCCGAGCTACAAGCCGGCCATTGGGACGGCATCATCGGGGCTTGGCACAGCGTTGAGCGTGAGGCCTTCTTGAGCTTTCCGCATCCCCTGGGCATCACCAACCGCATCGGCTTCATGGCCCGCGCGGGCACGGCCATCACGGTGGGTGATCTGAACCAGCTCGGCGGGTTGAAGATCGGCGTGGTGCGCGACTACGCCAACCCGCCGGCCTTTGAGCAAGCGCGTTTGCAGCGTGATGAAGCCGTTGACGATCTGACCAATTTGCGCAAGCTGTTGGCAGGCCGGATTGATCTGGCGCTGATCGACAAAGGTGTGGGCTTTCACCTGTTGCAAACCCTGATGCCCGAGGCGCTGAAGGCCGTCGCCTGGCTGGAACCGGCCCTGTCCGAGGTGCCGCTTTACACCGCGCTGTCGCGCCGTGACCCAGCCGTGGTCGCCCGACTGGCCGCCTTCAACAAGGGCTTGACCGAGTTGCAAACCACCGGCGAGCTGGCCCGGTTGCTGAATAAAAGCGCCAGCTGGTTCTAGCCGCTTTCACTCCGGCGGTGGCGGTGCGATCTGCTCGGCATAGTCGTACAGCGCGCTCAAGATGTCCTGCCCCCGCTCATTGGCAGCCTCGTTGAGCGTGTCGAGGGTGTCGAAGAAGGCCGTCAAGGTCTGCGCCCCACCCTCGCCGGTGTGCAAACGCGCCGCGCAGTGTGCCGTCCAGCGCTGCTGCTCCGGGGCGCTCAAGGACGTCGGGAAGTTGCGGGCGCGCCAGCGGAACACCAGTTCATCCAGACGTGGATCGGCAAAATTAAGCTTGCCTTCGGCGGCCCGCTCAGCCAGTTGTGCCGGGCTCAGCCCGCGCACACGCAGCAGGGCACGACGGTCGTCCGGGCTGAGAAAGCCGCCATACAAATCCTCGTCCACGTCTTGTGGCGGCAACGGTTCGCGCTTGAACACTGCCCCCCACAGCCCATCCAGCAATCGAGCTTGCTGGGCCAACACGGCCGCATGGGCCAGGCCCTGCGCCAGGTCCAGCCCCCATTTTTCGGCCATGGCCGGTGACAACGTCTTCAGGTTGCCGATCACTACCGGTGATTTGTTGACGTGGATGGATTTGATCGGCAGCCGGGTCACGCCCTCGGGCAAGTCGTCTTGCTTGACGAACAGGCGCGCGCGGATCGCGTCAGCGTTGAGCGTCAGCAGCTCGGCGGGATCGACGGCCAAATCCCAGACGATCAGCTCGTTCTTGTTGGTCGGGTGCGGGGCCAGCGGCCAGACCAGGGCGATGCAGCCACGCTCGGGGCTGAACATGCCGCTGATATGCAAAAAGGGTTTGCCCTGCTTTTGTGCAGACTCGATCTCGGCCCAGACAGCGTCCTTTTTGCGCAGCCTCAGGCAGAACTCAAACAACTTGGGCTGGGCGGTCTTGAGCAGGCGCGCCAGGGCGATGGTGGCCCGAACATCGGACAGCGCGTCGTGCGCGGCGGCATGGCCAATACCGTTGGCGGCGGTCAGGTGTTCGAGCTTGAAAGACGGCCGGCCATCCTCGTGCGTCGGCCATTCGATGCCGTCGGGCCGCAGGGCATAGGCGCAGCGCACGACATCGAGCAGGTCCCAACGCCCACATTCGTTCTGCCACTCGCGGGCATAGGGATCGAGCAGGTTGCGCCAGAACATGAAGCGCGTCACCTCATCGTCAAAACGAATCGTGTTGTAGCCCACCCCGACCGTGCCGGGCTCGGCCAGCGCGGCCTCAATCGCGTCGGCGAACTGATGTTCGGGCACGCCTTGTTCGATGCAGGTCTGCGGCAGGATGCCGGTCAGCAAGCAAGCTTCCGGGTCGGGCAGGAAATCAGGCGCTGGCTGGCAATAAAGCATCAGCGGCTCGTTAATTTCGTTCAAGTCCGCGTCGGTGCGGATGCCGGCAAACTGCGCCGGCCGGTCGCGTTTGGGCACACGGCCAAAGGTTTCGTAGTCGTGCCAGAAGAAGGTGAAATCGCTCATGGGCGGGACGATAGCCGATGGCGCAGCGTTTGGACTGACGGGGCTGGCGATAATCTGGCTTGCTTTTGTTTTGAGACTTCATGCGCGCCCCGACCCCTGCCCAGCTTAAAAAATCAATGGCCATTGGTGGCGGCGTGTTGGCGCTGTTGCTCCTTCTCCTGGGGCTGACGGCCGCCGTGGTCTATTCCAACCTGCCCGACATCGACGAGCTGACCGACTACCAGCCCAAGCTGCCCTTGCAGATCATGACCAGCGATGGGCAGTTGATTGGCGAATTCGGCGCCGAGCGGCGGCGCTTTGTGCCGCTGGATGAGATCCCGCAGCGCATGCAGGACGCACTGCTGGCCATCGAGGACACTGATTTTTACGAGCACGGTGCCGTTTCGTACAGCGGCATCGCACGGGTGGCGCTGACCAATCTGACGCACTGGCGACGCCAGGGTGCGTCCACCATCACCCAGCAAGTAGCGCGCAACTTCTACCTGACCAGAAAGAAGTACTACTCCCGCAAGTTCGTTGAAATCTTATTGGCCTACAAAATCGAAGCGCGCCTGAGCAAGCGGCAGATTCTCGAGGTCTACATGAACCATATGTACCTTGGCGAGCGGGCTTACGGTTTTGAGGCGGCCGCCAGCGTTTACTTTGGCAAGACGCTCAAGGACCTCAGCATTGCCGAGGCCGCCATGCTGGCTGGCCTGCCCAAGAATCCGGCCTATGCCAACCCGGCGGTCAACTTCGAGCGGGCCCGCAAGCGCCAACTGCTGGTGCTCAATCGCATGCAGGACACCGAGCTCATCAGCGCCGAGCAGGCGGACGCCGCCAAGGCCGAACAGCTCCATATCCGCAGCGCCCAGGACAGCCGCCTGCATGCCGAATACGCAGCCGAGATGGCGCGCCAGGTCGTCGTGGCGCAGTACGGCGAGGAGGCCTACACGCGCGGGCTGAAGGTCACCACCACCTTGGTCGCGTCCGAACAGGCGGCTGCCTACAAGGCGCTGCGCCGCAGCCTGCTCGATTTCGAGCGGCGCAAGGCCTACCGCGGGCCGGAAGACCTGATTGATCTCAGCGGCGATGCGGCCGAGCAAGATGCCGCTATTGCACAGGCGCTGACCGAGCACCCCGATCAGGACGATATGCGTGCCGCCGTCGTGACCGAGGTGACGGCCGGCAAGGGTGGCCGGGTGATGGCCACCTTGCAGACGGGCGAGGACGTGGTCATCAGCGCCGACGGCCTGCGCGGCGTGCAGGCAGCGCTGTCCGATAAAGCGCGCAGCAGCCTGCGCATCCAGCGCGGCTCAGTCATCCGCCTGCTGCGAGGAAACCCCAGCAAGGCCGAGCCCAAAGGCGCGTGGGCCATCATCCAGGCACCCGAGGCCGAGGGTGCGTTCGTGGCGCTGGAGCCTGCCACCGGCCGGGTCCACGCCCTGGTCGGTGGCTTTGACTTTGCCAAGAACCAGTTCAACCATGTGACGCAGGCGCAGCGCCAGCCGGGTTCCAGCTTCAAGCCCTTTGTCTATTCCGCCGCACTTGAGCAGGGCGTGTCCCCGGACACCCTCGTCAACGACGCGCCCATCGCGATCGGCGACTGGGCCCCGAAAAACTATGACGGCAGCTTCGACGGCCCGATGACGGTGCGCCAGGCCCTGGCAAAGTCAAAGAATATGGTGACGATCCGCGTGATGGAGCTGATCGGCCCGGCCCGCGTGCGCGCCTGGGCAGCCAAGTTCGGCTTTGACATCGACAAGCAGCCGGACAACCTGACCCTGGCCCTCGGCTCGGGCGCAGTCACCCCGCTGCAAATGGCCAGCGCCTACTCGGTCATCGCCAACGGCGGCTACAAACTGGCCCCCTTGCTGATCACCAAGATTGCCGATGCCAAGGGCGCTGTGCTGTTTGAGGCAACTGCCGCCGTGCGGGGCGAGGACAACCGCGCCATTCCCGAGCGCAATGCCTTTGTCATCGCCAGCCTGCTGCAGGAAGTGGCCCGCAGCGGCACAGCGGCACGTGCCCAGGCGCAGCTGCGCCGATCCGACATCTATGGCAAGACCGGCACAACCAATGACTCGTTCGACGCCTGGTTTGCCGGCTTCCAGCCTGGGCTGGCGGCCGTGGTCTGGATTGGCTACGACCAGCCCCGTAGCCTGGGCGACCGCGAGTCTGGCGGCGGCTTGGCACTGCCGGTTTGGATCGACTTCATGAGCGTCGCCCTGCGCGGCGTGCCAGTCAACGACATCACGCCCGTGGCGGGTGTGATTCGGGTCGACGGCGACTGGCGGTTCGAAGAATTTGCGCTGGATGGCGGGGTGCGGGAGATCGGGCTGGATGCCGAGCCCCCGGCGACAGCGGCATCGGGGCCGCCGCCCTGAAACATCAGCGCTTCTTGACGATCACGCTGCCGACCGAATAGCCCGCGCCAAACGAGCAGATCACGCCCAGGTCGCCCGCTTTCAGGTCGGTCTTGTGGGCGTGGAAGGCAATGATGGAGCCGGCCGAGGCGGTGTTGGCGAATTCGTCCAGGATCAAGGGGGCCAGATCGGCACCGACCGTGCCTGACAAATCAGCACCAACCAGCTTTTTGATGATGAACTGATTCATGCCCAGATTGGCCTGGTGCAACCAGAAGCGGCGCACATCGGTGGGCTGGTACTGGAAAGTGGCCAGATGCGCTTCGATGTGTGCGGCGGCAATCGGCACCACCTCCTTGAACACCTTGCGGCCTTCTTGCATAAAGGTCTTGTCGCGGCCCAGCGGGTCGGAATCCTCGGCCCGGTTCATGAAGCCGAAGTTGTTGCGGATGTTGTTGGAGAACTGCGTCGCCAACTTGGTGCCGACGATCTCCCACTGCTCGGCCGCCGTGGCGGTGTCGGCACTCTCGACCACCACCGCCGTGCACACATCGCCGAAGATGAAATGGCAGTCGCGGTCGCGCCATTCCAGATGGGCCGAGGTGATTTCTGGGTTGACCACCAGCACGCATTTGGCCGAGCCCGCACGCACCGAGTTGGCCGCCTGCTCGATCGCAAAGGTGGCCGACGAGCAGGCCACGTTCATGTCAAAGCCATAACCGCCTGCACCCAGCGCCTGCTGGATCTCGACCGCCATCGCTGGGTAGGCACGCTGCATGTTCGCGCTGGCGCAATAGACCGCATCGACATCGGCAGGCGTCTTGCCCGCGGCGGCCAGGGCCTTGCGAGCCGCGTCGACGGCGATTTCGGCCATCAGCGACAACTCGCCATCGGGCCGCTCGGTGAAACGCGGGTACATGCGGGTCGGATCGAGCACGCCGTCTTTCTCGATCACATAGCGCTGCTTGATGCCCGAGGCTTTTTCAATGAACTCAACGCTGGAATGGGTCATCGGCGCCCGCTCGCCGGCCGCTATGGCTGCGGCATGCTCGGTGTTTTGCAGGTCGGCATAGGCATTGAAGGCCTGGACCAACTCGGCGTTGGTGATGATGTGGGGCGGCTGGTAAAGGCCGGTGCCACTGATGACGACGGTGGGCAGGGTCATGGTTTTTGTCTCCTCGGGGGACGTGAGTTTAACGATGCGTAGAATTCGGCACCGGGCCCAAACAATGCGGTTCGGTTTTTGTCACCAAAGCCGATTCCATTTCAAGCGCTCGCAGCCTTGGGTGTGCACTGCACGAACGCACGCCGACTCTTGCGACTGACTTGACGAAAAAATGGAAATCTTCGACTACGACAACATCCTCCTGCTGCCGCGCAAATGCCGGGTCGAGAGCCGCGCCGACTGCGACACCTCGGTGGAGTTCGGCCCCCGCCGCTTCAAGCTGCCGGTCGTCCCGGCGAACATGAAGACGGTGGTGGACGAGACCATCACCGAGATGCTGGCCGCCAATGGCTACTTCTACGTGATGCACCGTTTCGACCTCGACACGGTCGCCTACGCCAGAACAATGCGCGATAAGGGGCTGTTCGTCTCGATCAGCTCGGGCGTCAAAGCGGCCGACTACGCGGTGATCGACCAGCTGGCTGCTGACGGCGTTGGCGCCGACTACATCACCATCGACATCGCCCACGGCCACGCCGACAGCGTGCAGCGGATGATTGCCCACATCAAGCACAAGCTGCCGAACGCCTTCGTGATCGCCGGCAATGTCGGCACGCCGGAAGGCGTGATTGATCTTGAAACCTGGGGCGCCGACGCGACCAAGGTCGGCATCGGCCCGGGCAAGGTCTGCATCACCCGCTTGAAGACCGGTTTTGGCACCGGCGGCTGGCAGTTGTCGGCGCTGAAATGGTGTGCCCGCGTGGCGACCAAACCGATCGTTGCCGACGGCGGCATCCGCCACCATGGTGACATCGCCAAGAGCGTGCGCTTCGGCGCGGCGATGGTGATGGTCGGCTCGCTGTTCGCCGGCCACGAGGAGTCGCCGGGTGCGACGGTCGAGGTCGATGGCAAGCTGTTCAAGGAG
>JBBQKT010000128.1:0-9353 GCA_038327205.1 Burkholderiales bacterium
TTCTCGATCTCGTTGCCGGCCATGCCGCCTGCGACGGCGCCGCCCACGGTGGCGAGCTTTTTGCCGTTGCCGCCGCCGACCTGATTGCCCAGCAAGCCGCCGATCAAGGCACCGCCAACGGCACCCAGGCCGCTGCCCTCACCTTTTCGTTCTTCGCTGCGCACACCCACCACGCGGAAGCACTCGTCGCACAGCCGTGCGGGTGCGACGTTGTTGTTGTTGTTATTTGTATTTGACGCCACGCGCACCGGTGCCCGGTTCGACTTTTCTGGCGCGGGCACGTACTTCTCGGCCACAGGGACTGGCTCCGCTGTGGACGAGCGGCCCACGGCGTAAGCACCTGCTGCAAGAGCAACCGCGATGGCCACCACGGCAATGATCTGGCTGGAATTCAAAGGCATTTTCATAAAGGATTCTCCTGGACGAAGAATGCCATTCACTCTTGCCGATGCCTGTGAGACAACACGCCGTCCTATCGTGGGAGTCAGCCCAACAAAGGCGCCAGGGCCCGCTCGGCATCGCGCGTGTCCAGCGCCATCCGCGCCGCCCAGTCCTTCACCTGGTCACTGGCGATGCGGCCGACATTGAAATAACTGGCCTCCGGATGGGCGAAGTAAAAGCCGCTGACACTGGCCGCCGGCGTCATCGCCATGCTGTCCGTCAAGCCCATCGAGATATCTTCGGGTGCCAGCACGCGGAACATCTCGCGCTTGACCAGATGATCGGGGCAGGCTGGATAACCCGGCGCTGGGCGGATGCCGCGGTACTTCTCGGCAATCATGTCCTCGGCGCTGAGCATCTCGTCTGCCGCATAGCCCCAGAACTCCTGGCGCACCCGCTGGTGCAAGGTCTCGGCAAAGGCCTCGGCCAGCCGGTCGGCCAGGGCCTTCAGCATGATGGCCGAATAATCATCATGGTCGGCAAGGAACTGGGCTTCCTTCTTCTCGGTGCCCAGGCCCGCAGTGACCGCAAACATGCCGATGTAGTCGGGCACTGAACCGCGCGGCGCGATGTAATCCGCCAAGCAGCGGTTCGGCCGCATCTGTCCATCGACCACCGGCCGCTCCGACTGCATGCGCAGGCCGCGCCAGGTCATCAGCACCTCGCTGCGGGTTTCGTCGCTGTAGATCTCGATATCGTCATCGCCGACCTGCGCGGCCGGATAGAGACCGAACACGCCGTTAGCCGTCAGCCAACGGCCTTCGATCAGCCGCTGCAACATCCGCTTGCCATCGCTGAACACCCGCTGCGCCTCGCTGCCGACGATCTCGTCGCGCAGGATCTCGGGGAAGGGTCCGGCCAGGTCCCAGGTCTGGAAGAACGGGCCCCAGTCAATATTGCGGGCCAGCTCGGCCAGGTCATAGTTCTTGACCACGCGGCGGCCGATGAATTTCGGCACCGGTGGCTGGTAGTTGGCCCAGGCGATCGACACCTTGTTGGCCCGCGCCTTGGCCAGGCTCACCAGCGGCGTCTGCTTCTTGCTGGCGTGCAGCGCGCGAACCTTGTCGTAGTCCGCCTTCAGATCTTCGATGTAGGCCGCAGCCCGGTCGTCGCTGAGCAGCTCGGTACAGACGCTGACCGATCGCGAGGCATCGGGCACATAGACCACCGGCCCCTCGTAATGCGGCGAGATCTTGACGGCGGTATGAACACGGCTGCAGGTCGCGCCGCCAATCAGCAGCGGGATCTTCTTGATGCGGAAATAGTCGTCGCGTTGCATTTCGGCCGCCACGTGCTGCATCTCTTCCAGGCTCGGCGTGATCAGTCCGGACAGGCCGATGATGTCGGCCCCCTCGACCTTGGCGCGCGCCAGGATGTCCTGGCAGGACACCATCACGCCCATATTCACCACCTCGTAGTTGTTGCACTGCAAGACCACGGTGACGATGTTCTTGCCGATGTCATGCACATCGCCCTTGACGGTGGCGATGACGATTTTGCCCTTGGCCTTGACATCGCCCCCGGCCGATTCGAGCTGGCGCTTTTCTTCCTCGATGTAGGGCACCAGATGGGCCACGGCGGACTTCATCACCCGGGCGCTCTTGACCACCTGGGGCAGGAACATCTTGCCCTGGCCGAACAGATCGCCGACCACATTCATGCCGGCCATCAGCGGGCCCTCGATCACATGCAGCGGCCGGCCACCCTTGGCCGAGATGGCGACCCAGGCTTCTTCGGTGTCCACGACGATGAAGTCGGTGATGCCGTGCACCAAGGCGTGACTCAATCGCTGGTTCACGTCACCGGCCCGCCAGGCCAGGCGCGCACTGTCATCCAAGGCCATGCCCTTGGCGCGCTCGGCCACCTCGATCAGGCGCTCGCCGCTGTCGGCGCGGCGATTCAGCACGACGTCCTCGACTCTTTCTCGAAGCTCGGCGTCGAGATCGTCATAAACGCCCACCATGCCGGCGTTGACGATGCCCATGTCCATACCCGCCTGGATCGCGTGGTACAGAAAGACGGTGTGGATCGCCTCCCGCATCGGGTCGTTGCCGCGGAAAGAAAAGCTCACATTCGACACACCGCCGCTGACCTTGGCACCGGGCAGGTGTTGCTTGATCCAGCGGGTCGCGTTGATGAAGTCGACCGCGTAGTTGTCGTGCTCCTCGATGCCGGTGGCGATGGCAAAGATGTTCGGGTCAAAGATGATGTCCTCGGCGTCGAAGCCGACTTCATCGACCAGGATCTTGTAGGCCCGCGCGCAGATTTCGATCTTGCGCTCGAACGTATCGGCCTGGCCTTTTTCGTCAAAGGCCATCACCACCGCCGCCGCGCCGTAGCGCCGCACCAGATTCGCCTGGCGGCGGAACTCGGCCTCGCCCTCTTTCATCGAGATCGAGTTGACGATGCCCTTGCCCTGGATGCACTTGAGCCCGGCCTCGATCACGCTCCACTTGGAGCTGTCGATCATGATGGGCACGCGAGAGATCTCAGGCTCGGACGCGATCAGGTTCAAGAAGCGCACCATCGCCGCCTGGCTGTCCAGCATCGCCTCGTCCATATTGATGTCGATGATCTGGGCGCCGTTCTCGACCTGCTGGCGGGCAACAGCCAGGGCGTCCTCGAACTGTCCATTCAGGATCAGCCGGGCAAAGGCCTTGGAGCCGGTGACATTGGTCCGTTCGCCGATATTGACGAACAAGGTACCCGCGCCGATCAGCACCGGCTCCAGGCCGGAGAGCTTCATCGCTGGGGGTTGAGTGAGTGTGGACATGGCGACCTTGGCTGGTGTTCCGGGCCGCAGACTCACCGCGACCCGTTCAGGGATTCGGTGAGCGTGGTTCAAAGCAAGCGGTTCAAGCCTGGCGGGGTGATGACCCCGTCGCAACGCTCCTCAAACCATGTGCCATTTTACGCACCCGCCGCCGCCGCGATTCAAGCCAGCCCATGCCGGTGCCGACAATACGGGTAATGGATTTGTCCCCCCTCCCTCCCCACAGCCTGCGCATCGGTCAGTTGCTGACGTTTTCGGTGCGCGACGCTGCCGGCAAGCTGCTGTTCGCCAGTGGCCAGATCCTGCCCGATTCGCCCCAGGTTCAATTGCTGATTCAGCGTGGCGCCTTTGTCGCCTCGCATGAAACCAAGGACTACCAGCGTGCCCTGGCCCACAAAATGGACACCCTGATGCACCAGGGCGCGTCGCTGGGTGACATCGCCAACGCCGGTGCCAACTTTCAGCACGAGCGGGCCAGCAAACCGCCGCCGCTCAGTGGTCAGGCTGCCTGGGCTGATCTGCTGTCGCACACCCACGCCCTGCTGCGCGAGCCCAAGCCGGCCGACTTTTTGCCCCGCTTTGAGGCCCTGCATGCTGAAGCAGCGGCGCGCATGGCGCAGCAGCCCGATGCAGCGCTGATGTTGCTGATTTTTGAGGGCGGGCAGGACCTGCAAAACTACAGTGCCCGCCGCGCCTTGCTGGCCATGCTGCTGGCCAAACTTTGCGCCCGGCACTTGGCTTATGCCGACGAAGACCTGGCCGCCCTGACCCGGGCCGCGCTGAGCATGAATGTTGGCGTCAGCGCCCAGCAAGACCGGCTGGCCATGCAGACTGACAGCCCCAGCCCGGCGCAGCGCAAGGCCTTGATCTCGCACGGCGACGCAGCGGCCGAGCTGCTGCGCGCCTGTGGCGTCACCTCCGAACTGTGGCTGCAAACCGTGCGGCTGCACCATGATGCGGGCCCCGGCCCACTGGCCGACCGGGCCCCGGCCGAGCGCCTGGCCCGGCTGCTGCGGCGCATCGATATCTTCGCGGCCCGCCTCAGCCCGCGCGGCACGCGCCGCGCTATGGCCGGTGCCTCGGCGGCCCGCACGGTCTATCTGGATGAGTTGCAGCAGCCCGATGAAGCCGGCGCCGCCCTGGTCAAGACGGTCGGGCTGTACCCACCGGGCACCTGGGTGCGGCTGGCAAATGGCGAACTGGGACTGGTCTTCAAACGCGGCTTCAGTGCCACCGAACCGATGGTCGCCGCCCTGCTGGGCAAGAGCGGCGCGCCGCTGAGCGAGCCGGTGCCACGCGACACCCGCCTGGCCTCACAGGCAATTGCCGCCAGCCTGGCACCGCATGAGTTGAAGCTGTTGGTGAATGTCGAGAAGTTACTGAAGCTCTACTGAGCTTCGACCAGCAACTCGCTCAAGAACTTCGCCCCGTGCGAACGTGGCTTGTACGCTGACACCCGCTCGGCAATCGCCGCGATGTGGTCCGGCGTGGTGCCGCAGCAGCCGCCGGCGATGTTCAGAAACCCGGCGCGGGCGAACTCTTCCATCAAGCGGCCGGTGACATCCGGGGTCTCGTCAAAGCCGGTGTCGCTCATCGGATTGGGCAGGCCGGCATTCGGGTAGCAGCTGACCGCCGTGGCCCCGGCCGCGCGGGCCAGCTCTTCGATGTAAGGGCGCATCAGGGTGGCACCGAGCGCGCAGTTCAAGCCGATGGCCAGTGGCCGGGCGTGGCGCACCGAATGCCAGAAGGCCGTCACCGTCTGGCCCGACAGGATGCGGCCTGAGGCATCGGTGACCGTGCCGGAGATGATCACCGGCAGGCGCTCGCCGGTGTCTTCCATCAGCTCGTCGAGCGCAAAGATCGCCGCCTTGGCGTTGAGCGTGTCGAAGATGGTTTCGACCAAGAAGAGATCAACGCCGCCTTCCAGCAGCGCCTTGGCCTGGTCGTAATAGGCGGCACGCAGGGTGTCGAAGCTGACGTTGCGCGCGCCCGGGTCGTTCACATCGGGGCTGATCGACGCGGTGCGCGGTGTCGGGCCCAAGGCGCCGGCAGCAAAGCGCGGCTTGTCGGGTGTCGAATACTTGTCGCAGGCCTCGCGGGCGATGCGGGCCGCCGCCAGATTCATCTCGTAGGCATGGGCCTCAAGGCCGTAGTCCTCCTGCGCCACCGAGGTCGCGCCGAAGGTGTTGGTCTCGATGATGTCGGCCCCGGCGGCCAGGTATTGCTCGTGGATCTCGCGGATCACGTCCGGCCGGGTGAACTGAAGCAGCTCGTTATTGCCCTTCAGGTCTTTCGGATGGTCGGCAAAGCGCGTGCCGCGGTAGTCGGCCTCGCCCAGCTTGTAGCGCTGGATCATCGTGCCCATCGCACCGTCGAGGATGGCAATGCGGTCTTGCAGCACGGCGGGCAGGGCCGCGCCACGTGTGTAGGCGATGGGCGAGCGTGTCATGGCGGTTTGTCAGCGGCGGTTTGTCGGCAAAGGTAAATCAGCGGCGGTTTTGCGGGGGACGGCGGTTCGGTGGGTTGTCGCGGCGCGGGGGGCGTTCTTGGCGATCCGGGCGCTCCTGCCGTTCAAACACCGGCGCGGGCGGGCGAGCAGCGGCCTCGGCGCGGGCAATCTCCAGCAGGCCGGGCAGCTCTTCGGCGCTGACGCCCTTGAGCGCGCAGAAGTTCGGCAGGGTCAAGGTGGTGCGTTCGTAATCAAACAGCAGACCGGCGCGGTTGCGCGCCTGTGTTTGCTCCAGCGCCAGACGCTCGTTCTCGGCCGCGTTGCGCTCCTGCTGCAGGCCCTTGCGGCGGGTCAGCTCGTCACGCGCGGCGCTGCGGTGCTCTTCGCTCAATTCACCGGCCGGCGCGCCGTCCAGATCAAAGCGGTGCGTGGCCTTGCTGAGTGCAATCAGGTAGCCGGTGCTGCCGGTGTGGCGACGCAAAAAAGCCGACAACTGGGCCTTGCTGAACTGGCCCGGCGCACGCGCCTGGATGTCGGTCTGCACGCGCAGCTGGATCGGCTTGAAGGCGCCCGCGAACAATCCGGGGTACAGCGCTTTGAGCTTGGCAGCGACGGCGGCGGGAGACAACTCGGGCACGGGCGCCGCAGCCTGCTGGGCGGGCGCGTCTTCGGGCGTTGTAACGGGCACCGGCTCGGGCGTTGGCGTCACTTCAGGCGCAAGGGGCTCGGCGGCCTGCGGGTCGGGCTGGATGTCGGTCATGAACAGGAGAGAAAAGCAAGCAGGGGTGTATTGTCCACTTTGCGGCCGCAGCACCGAATGCGTCAGCAACGCGCCACTTTGGACACCCCCGATCCGGGCGAGAAGGGTGTGGCTAAACTCAAGCTTGAACCTGGTTTTGAACGTCATAGCCCACGACCTGCAACTGATGACCTCAGACTCACCTTCGCTTATGCGAACAGCCGGCCTCCAGCGAAGCATGCCGCTGGTGGCCTTGTTGGTGAGTCTCGCCGCTACAGCGATTTTGTATGGCTGGTCGGTGCGCAATGAAATCACCCGGCGCGACGCCGAGATCGACCGGCTTGCCGCCAGCTTCAGCCGCGAGCTATCGGGGCGCGTGCAGTCCTATGTCGACACCCTGCCAGGCCTGCGGGTGTTTGCCGTCTTGAGCCACGGCGCGACCGACCTGGAGTTTCGGCAATACCTTGAAGCCATCTCGCTGCAGCAACGCTTCCCGGGTCTGGCGTTGACATTTTCAGCCGAGTATTTGCAGCAGGATGAATTGCCGCGCTTCATCCGTGCCACGCAGTCCGACACCAGCATTGACCCGGCAGGCCACCCAAACTTTCGCGTCCATCCGCCGGGCGAGCGATCGCGCTACATGGTGATTCGCCACCTGCACCCACCCATCCCGGCGACCTTTGGTTACGACCTTTACGACCCTGCCGAGCGCTACCGCGTTCAGGTTGAAGCGGCCATGCGCAGCGGCAGCTATGTGGCCACGCCGCCGATCCTGCTGGTCGACGCGCGCCATGAAACCTCCCGCCCCGAGCTGACCAGCGTCGTCACCCGGCTGGCGGTTTACCGGGGTGGCCGCACACCGGCCACCGAGGCGGAGCGACTGGCCAAGCTGCAGGGCGTCGTCGGCGTGGCCTTTCGCACCGCCGAGCTGGTGGACAGCGTGATGAGCATGGAAATGGCGCGGATGTTGCGCGTTCAGATCATCGATGTGGGCGCGCGCCAGCAAGGGTTGACCGACGTCATTTTTGACAGCCGCTGGCGCAACCCGACCCTCACCGAAACGCCCGCCACCAGCGACGCAAAGGTGCTCCGCCTTGGCGTTGCCGACCGCGAATGGGAAGTTCGCGCCTGGGACCCCGCCAGCCCGCTGCGGCTGTGGTTGGCCCCTTCGCCCCTGTTGATCCTGGCTTGCGGCCTGGCCCTGTCGGCCGCGCTGACCTTGATGCTGAGAACCCTGGTGCGGGCCCGCTTGATGGCCGAGAAAATGGTCGAAGCCCGTACGGCTGATCTGCGCGCGCAGCAAAAAAATCTGGAAGAAACACAGCGCATCGCCCACATCGGCAGCTGGATGCTGAACATCGCCACCGACCAGCTCATCTGGTCGGCAGAGGCCTCGCAAATCTACGGCGTGCCGGAGACCATGCGCTCGGGCAGCCTGCAAAACTGCCTGGCGGCCGTCCACCCGGAAGATCGAGAGGCGGTGCGCACGGCTTTGGCGCTGACGATGGAAGCGGGCAAAGCGCTCGACATTGAGCACAGGGTGCGGCGTGCTGATTTAAGCGACGTGCTCGTGCATTCGCGCGGCGAATTGCTAAAGGACGCAAATGGCACGGCTGCCTTCATTCGCGGCTCGGTCCAGGACACCACCGAGCGCCACCAAGCCGAGGCCGCACTGCGGGCCAAGGCCCTGGCAGAGCAGGCCAACCTGGCCAAGAGTCAGTTCGTCGCCCGCATGAGCCACGAGTTGCGCACGCCCTTGAACGCCGTGCTGGGTTTTGCACAGGTTCTGCAATTCGACACGGCCGACCCGCCGACCACCGCTCAGCGCCAGCGCCTTCAATATATTGAGCAGGCCGGCGAGCATTTGCTGCGGCTGATTGAAGACCTGCTCGATGTTTCGCGCATTGAGGCGGGCACGCTGCAGCTCACATTGCGGGCGATCGATCCGTTGCAGCTGATGCAGGACGCCGTACGGGATGTCGCCTTGCAGGCTGAGCGGGCGCAGATCACGCTGGCCATCGAGCCTGTGGCCGCCACGCAGGCCCTGGCTGTCATGGCCGACCGCACACGCTTGCACCAGGTGCTGGTGAACCTGCTGTCCAACGCGATCAAATACAACCGGCCCAAGGGCTCGGTGAGCCTGCGCGTCGAGCCTGCCGGCCACGGCGAGATTGACCTCGTCGTGACCGACACCGGCATCGGCATGGACGCCGAGCAACTGGAGAACCTTTATCAACCTTTCAACCGCCTTGGCCGCGAGAACGGCGATGTCGCAGGCACCGGCATCGGGCTGGTGATCTCACGCAATCTGATGGCGCTGATGGGTGGAAGTCTGTTCGTCAGCAGCGCGGCGGGCCAAGGCAGTTGTTTCAAGGCCAGGTTGCGGCAGGCCGTGGAAAGCGGCAACCCGCAGGCACCGGTGCAACTCGCCGACTCACTGCCCGCCACGCGCACCGACCTTGTCGGTCGGGTGCTCTACATCGATGATGACGAGGGCAACCGCCTGCTCATGCAAGCCATCTTTGCGCTGCGGCCGGGCGTCGAATTGCGCCTCGCTGCCAGTGGTGCCGAAGGCCTGGCGACGGCAGCGCAATGGCGGCCCGACTTGATGCTGATCGACCTGATGATGCCGGTGATGACCGGCATCGATGTGCTGAATGCGCTGCGCGACAACGCCGCCTTGCGCGACATGCCTTGCATCGCTGTGTCTGCCACCGCGATGCCGGATGACATCCGCGAGGCAAGGCGGGCGGGCTTCAGGGGATTCATCACCAAGCCCTTGATCGTCGGCACCTTGCTGGCCGAAATTGACGGCCTGCTCAGAGTCCGCCAAACACCTTCTTGAGGATGGCACTGCCGGTGCCGACCGGGTCTTTGCGGATCTTCTTTTCTTCTTCGGCAATCATCAGGAACAGGCCGTCCAGCGCCTTGCCGGTGACGTACTGCTGGAT
>JBBQKT010000129.1:0-9344 GCA_038327205.1 Burkholderiales bacterium
ACCATCGCCGACCGCATTCCGGCCGAGCGTCAGACGGTGATGTTCAGCGCCACGTTTGCCGGCCACGTCGGCCGTCTGGCCCATGACCTGATGCGCGATCCGATGCGCATCGATGTCGCGTCGCACACCGACACCCACGAAAACATCACCCAGCGTCTGCATTGGGCCGACAACAACAACCACCGCGACCAGTTGCTGGAAAGCATCTTGGCCGACAAGGATGTGGATCAGGCCCTGGTGTTCACCAGCACCCAGCGCGACGCCGATTGGCTGAGCGATCGTCTGGCCGAGCTCGGCCATGCCGTGGCCCCGCTGCACGGCGGCATGCCGCAAGGCCGCCGCAACCGCGTGCTGATGGCGCTGCGCCGTAAAGAAGTCAAGGTGCTGGTCGCCACCGACGTCGCCGCTCGCGGCATCGACGTGCCGTCGATCAGTCACGTCATCAACTACGGTCTGCCGATGAAGGCTGAAGACTACGTCCACCGCATTGGCCGCACCGGCCGTGCCGGTCGCACTGGTCTGGCCATCACCATCGCCGTGCGCGACGACGTGTCGATGATCCGCCGCATTCAGCAGTTCACGACGCAGATGATTCCCGTGGCGCAGATCGAAGGCCTTGAGCCGAAGACGCAAGAGCCCCGCATCTTCCCGCCGCGCCCCGCTGGCGCCGGTGGTTACGAAGACCGTGGCCCCCGTCCTGCTTATGGCAACAAGCCCGCCTATGGCGCGAACAAGGGTTTCGGTGGCGGCGGTGGCGGTGGCTACAACAAGCCGTTCAACCGTGATGGCGGCCGGCCTGCGTTTGGCGGCAACCGTGATGGTGGCGCACGTCCGGAATTCAATCGTGACGGCGGTGGCCGTCCCGAGTTCAACAACAACCGCAACGAAGGTTTTGCACCGCGTCCGGACTTCCGTGCTGACGCACCGCGCCCCGAGTTCCGTCCGGACACTCGGCCTTCGTTCGGCGACAAGCCGGCGTTTGCCCCGCGTGGTGACAAGCCCTCGTTTGCCCCGCGCAACGACCGTCCGTCGTTTGGCGACAAGCCTAGCTTCGGTGGCGACCGCCGCCCGAGCTTCGGTCCGGACAAGCGCAGCGGCCCGCCCGCTGGCGGCCCACGTCGCAGCGGCTTCGGTCGTTGATTGACTGAACGTCATTGAGTGACAAAGCCCGCGCAAGCGGGCTTTTTTACGTCTCGAACATCACATGCGACAGACCGGCAGATTGACCCAGTGGGACACGGCCAAAGGCTATGGCTTCATCACGCCCGATGCGGGCGGCCCCAAGCTCTTTGCCCACATCAAGGCCTTCGGCCCGCGCGCCGCAGCGCCGTCGGTGGGCGAGCTTGTGAGCTTTGAGCTTGGTGTCGATGCCCAGGGCAAACCGCGTGCGCTGAAGGTGCGCAGCGCCGTTGCAGCAATGTCTGTGCAAGCCAAACGCCAGCACAGCAACAGCCAGCTTTGGCTGGTCCCCGTGTTCGCCGCGTTCTACCTGCTCGTGCAGGTGCGCTGGCCGCTGCCACCCTTTGTGTGGGGCACGTACATGGCCATGAGCTTGGCCACCTTCATCGTTTACTTTGGCGATATACGCGCCGCGCGGCTGGGCCGCGCCCGTGTCAGCGAAGCCACCTTGCACGGCTTGGCACTCGCTTGCGGCTGGCCGGGTGCTTTGCTAGCCCAGCAGCTGCTGCGGCACAAGTCGAGCAAGCCCAGGTTTCAGCGGCTCTTCTGGCTGACTGTCTTTGCCAATGTGTTGGGCTTTGTGTTGCTGGCCACGCCCCTGGTCAAGGTGCTGCGGGAGCGTAGCGTTGCAGCGGCCGCCAGCGCCAGGGCCACCAAGGCCGCTGTGCCCGGCTCTGGCACCGTGCCACCGCCAGCTTCATTCTTCGCGCAGGCATTCGACAACGAATTACCGTCCAAGGTCACCGCCGCGTTGAGCGCAAACGCCCGGCCGCAGGCGATGCCAGCGCTGGTGTTCAGCGTGATGCTCTGATCGGCCAGCAATGTGCCGGCAAATTGGCTGGCTGTGCCCAGCGTGGCCGAACTGCCAATTTGCCAGTAAATATTGTCAAAACCGGTGCCGTTCAGGACGTTGACAACCGAGCCGCTGGCCGTCGTCAGTGCCGAGCCGATCTGAAACACGAACCAGGCGTTGGCGTCGTTCATCGAATCCAGTGTCAGCACGCCGGTCAGCTGGGCCGCGCTGTCGAAGCGGTAGACCCCCGGCAGCAAGACGCCGACCGTGCCGAGGTCTTGCCCGCTCAGATTGCTGCCGAAGGGCAGCGCGGCCAGTTGGTCATAGGCGGTCAAGGCATCGGCCTGTGCCTGCTGTGCCACGGCGTCGGTCTGGTGCACGCTGCCGGTGATGCTGATCGTGCCCTGGCCGGTGATCGCCGGGCCGGGCCAGACACCGAGATCGCCCACCAGGGTGGTGGCACCGGTGTTGGTGACGGTCGAGGCACCGAGCACGACAAAGCCGCTGGCCGAGCCGAGCAGGGCGGCGGCCTTGGCGGCGCTGCTGCAGGTCAGGGCGACCGAGAGTGCCAACTGGAGGAGGAGGGTCGGGCTGGTGTTCATGCGCCGCATGATCGTGAACTTTCGCACACCGCGTCCGTTCGCCACCGCACCGAGTTCGGACTGCCGAGAAAGTTTTTTGGTGACTTACAGAGGGCGGCGCGGAAGACGTTCTGGTCAGCGTTGAACTGACGCCAGAAAAGCCGTTTCGCTGTCGTCCTTCAGCGCCACGCCGCTGAGCTGGCGGCGCAGCGATTCGCGCAGCAGCCAGGCGATGCGCCGGGCGGCATCGGCGGGTTTCAATCCTTGCGGGCGGATATTGCTGACGCAGTTGCGCTGGGCGTCGTTGCGTCCAACCGCCGGGGCGAAGGTCAGGTAAGCGCCCAGGCTGTCGGGTGAGCTGAGACCCGGCCGCTCGCCGATCAGCATCAGCACGACGCGCGACTTCAATGCCTGACCGATCTCGTCGCCCAGCGCCACGCGGGCTTGGGTCGCAATCACCAGCGGCGCCCAGCTGAGGGTGCCAGCCAGCTCAAGGCGCAAGGCATGCAGCAGGGCCGGGGCATGTTGAACCGCAGCGGCGGAAAGGCCATCGGCCAGCACGACAGCGAGGTCGCTCGGCTCATTGGCGGGTTCCATCGCGCGGCTCAATCGCCGCCCCAGATCCGGTCGGCGCAGATAGACCGCACGCGTCGGCGCCTGGCTTTGCACGGTGATGACAGCCGGCCAGCCGTCAGCGTTCAATTGCGCTGCCAGCGCGGCCACATCCAGCGGCAGATGCACGGCATCCCGCGCCTGCGCATGGTCGCCCGCAAAGCGCAGCCAGTCGGCTGTGCGCAAGCTGCTGCCGCTGCGGCCCTGGGCGATGCGGGCAGGGGTATGGCGGCGCAGTTGCTGGCCCCAAGGATCATCTTCGGAACTCATGGCGGCAACAGTTGTTGATAGCCCGTCGTCTGCAGCCGCCCCTGGCCGTCGCTGATGCCCATCCGCTGCAACCAAGCCTCGAATTCCGGCGCCCGCTTCAGGCCCAGCAGCTTGCGCACGAACAGGGCATCGTGGAACGAGGTGCTTTGGTAGTTGAGCATCACATCATCCGCCCCCGGCACGCCCATCATGAAGTTGAGCCCGGCCGTGGCCAGCAGCACCAGCAGGCTGTCCATATCGTCTTGGTCGGCTTCGGCATGGTTGGTGTAGCAGATGTCGCAGCCCATTGGCAGGCCGAGCAACTTGCCGCAGAAATGGTCCTCCAGGCCGGCGCGGATGATCTGCTTGCCGTCATACAAATACTCCGGCCCGATGAAGCCGACCACCGTGTTGACCAACAACGGCTTGTAGCGCCGCGCCACCGCATAGGCCCGCGCCTCCAGGGTCTGTTGGTCAACGCCGTGGTGCGCGTTGGCCGACAGGGCGCTGCCCTGGCCGGTCTCGAAATACATCAGATGCTCGCCGCCGCGCTTGAGCGACAACGCCGCCGCATGGGCCTCGTCGAGCAGGGCCAGGCTGATGCCGAAACTGCGGTTCGTGGCCTCGGTGCCGCCAATCGACTGGAACACCAGATCGACCGGCGCGCCCAGCTCGATCGCCTGCAGGGTGTTGCTGACATGGGTCAGCACGCAGCTCTGCGTCGGGATCGCGTGGCGCTGGATCAACTCGTCCAGCAGGTGGAGCAATTCGCACAGGGCGGGCACGCTGTCCGCCGCCGGGTTGATGCCGATCACCGCGTCGCCCGCGCCGTACATCAGGCCGTCGAGGATGCTGGCGGCGATGCCCGCCGGGCTGTCTGTTGGGTGGTTCGGTTGCAGCCGGGTGGCCAGATGGCCGGGCAGCCCCAGGGTTGAGCGAAAGCGGGTGACGACATGGCAGCGGCTGGCGACGAGGATCAGGTCCTGGTTGCGCATCAGCTTGCTCACCGCCGCCACCATCTCGGGCGTCAGGCCCGCTGCCAAGGCGGCCAGCACCTCGGTGGTGGCGACATCGGACAGCAGCCAGTCACGGAACCCGCCGACCGTCAAATGCGCCACCGGCATGAAAGCCGTTGCGTCGTGGCCATCGAAGATCAGCCGTGTGATGTCGTCCTGCTCATAGGGCACGACGGCCTCGTTCAGGAATTGCGCCATCGGCACATCCGCCAGCGCCAGGCAGGCAGCGACCCGTTCGCGTGCGTTCTCCGCTGCGATGCCAGCCAACTGATCGCCCGAGCGCAGCGGCGAGGCCTTGGCCATCAGTTCGCGCAGATCGGCGAATTGATAGCGGGCGACACCGACGTGGGCTTGGTAGGCCATCGATCAGGCGGGCAGGGCACCGAATCGAAAGCTCGACGCCGTCACCCCGTTCATGAAGTCGGGCTCGTGATAAACGCAGGTGGCCGCTTCGCTTTCAGCCGCGCCCACCGCCACCATCAGCGGGATCAGATGGTCTTCCTGCGGATGGGCTTGGCGGGCGGCGGGGGCGTCGCTCCAGTGGCGCAGCAGCTCGCTGCGCCGCGCTGGTTCTGCTGTCAGCAAGGCGTTTTGCAGCCAGCCGTCGAACTGGCCCGAAGCCCCCTTTGCCGCCGGCCCGAAGGCGCGCAGATTGTGATAACTCAGCCCGCTGCCGATGATCAGGATGCCTTCATCGCGCAACGGCGCCAGCGCCCGGCCCAGCGCCAGATGGGCCTCTGGGTCGTAGCTCTGGTGCAGGGACAGCTGCACCACCGGCACATCGGCCTCGGGGTACATCGGGAAGAGGGTGGTGAAGGCCCCGTGGTCAAAGCCGCGCGAGGGGTCAGTCGCGCCGGGCAGGCCCGCTGCAGCGATCAACTCGCGCACCCGCTCGGCCAGCAGCGGATCACCCGGTGCGGGATAGCTGATCTGGTAAGTGTGAGCCGGGAAACCGCTGTAGTCGAACACCATGGTCGGTTTGGCTGCGCCCATCACCGTGAAGGCCGGTGCCTCCCAGTGGCCCGAGATCATCAGCACCGCGCGCGGCTTGGTCTTCAGCTCGGCCGGGATCGACTTCAGCGAGGCTTCCAGCTGCGTGAAGTTCGCCCGGAACGGGCCGTCCATATAGGGCCAGGGGCCACCACCGTGGGAGAGAAAGTAGGTGGGAAGACGGGAGGGTGTCATGGCTTGCTTTCGGGGTTCTTGCAGTTTTTCAAGCCTAGTGCGACAAGCCCAAGCCGAGCATGCAGCCGATTGATCGCAGCGTTCAATCGCAGCGTTCAATCGCCGCGAACCTGGCCCCGTCAAACCGGGCTGAACACCATGTCCAGTTTGCCGACCGCGAAGCGCAGGGTCACCGTCCCCAGCGTCTCTTGCGCCTTGTCGAGCCGCGATTCTTCATAGCCCAGCAGGGCGCAGCCGCTGAGCTGCACGGTCAGCCGCACGCTCTTGAGCGTGGGGTCCAGCAGCTCGATGCTGAGACTCAGATATTCCTTGTCGGCAATCTTGCCGTCGGCCACCACCTGCTGCACCCAGGCCAGCGCGTTGTCGCGTGAGGCGCTCCCCATCACCAGCGCCACTTCACCCAAGTTCACCTGGGCATAACCCGGCTTTTGGGCGGCCAGGGTGGCGGTCACCGTGGGCAGGCTGATGCGGCTGACGAATTTGCCGTCGAATGGCAGGCCCGACACTCGAAAATTCGACAACATCAGCGGCTTCTTGGCTTTGCTGCCGGTTGGCAGCGTGACGACTGCGCCCGATGCCTTGGCATAGGTCACCGTGCTGGGCAGCCAGGTGAGCCCCAAGCTGAATGCCGCTTTGGACGTGGCGTCCAGCTCGGGCAGCCGCAACTCGGTCACCAGGGCCTGCGTCCATTCAACGCGGCGCGTCAGCTTGTTGTTGAAGTCGAGTACCAGGGCCGCGCCGTCCAGCGGCTGCGCGCCCTGGCCGCGTGGCAGCGAAAGCGCCCATTCGGTCAGCGCATCGGCTTGCGTGACATTGAAGGCAGCGTCCAGCGGCGTGATGTCCACATTCGCCCCCAGCCGTGCCGACGAATTCGGCCCGGTCGGCACCACCACTTGCTCGACCCGGTAGCCCGGCAATTGCAGGCTGCTGACGCTGGCCGCGAGCTTGCCGTCCAGTTCGATGGCGAGATTGGAAGTGGTCGTCGTGCGTGTCGCCATGGTGGGTGTCTTTGGGTGGGTTGTCGGGACGTTGCGGCCTTCGCAGAATAGCGCGCATACAAGCAAACAGTTACCCCTAGCTGGGCGCTGAGTGGGCCGCTGCACCGGCTGCGAGACACCCGCTTACATCACCCACTTTCGAGCGTTCGGTTTCGCACAGACCCCTTTAAACACCTGACCTATCGTGAATCACCTTCACTTCAACAAGGACCATCCATCATGGAATCCAACTACATCTCGCGTGACAACTTCGGCATGTACTCAGGCGGCGACGGCGATGGCCCAGGTCCGGCCTTGATGGGTGCCGACACCCTGCTCGGCAATGACGTTTACAACGCAGACGACGAGGATCTGGGCGATATCAAGGAGTTCATGATCGACATGGCATCGGGCAAGGTCGCCTATGCCGTGCTGTCGTTTGGTGGTGTGCTGGGCTTGGGCGACAAACTGTTTGCCGTGCCCTGGAGCGCCTTGACGCTGGACACCGTGAACAAGCGCTTCACCTTGAAGGTGCCTAAAGCGTCGCTGGCCGACGCGCCCGGTTTCGACAAAGACAACTGGCCCACCATGTCCGACAAGACCTGGGCCGCCGGCGTGCACAAGTTCTACGGCAGCACTTACGACAACGGTTGATGGTTGAGGGGTGAGAGGCAGCTCAGCCCTTTTTGGGCTGCTGCTGTCCCAGCTTGATCAAACCGCCGCGCAGCGCCTTGAGCTTTGGCTTGAGCAGCGCTGCGTTCTGCGTGCCCATACGCAGCAGTAACTTCTGCCCGGTGGCCAGTGACTCCAGCGCTGGATCGCTGAACTCGTAGCGGGGCGGTTGCGGGCTGGTGGCCGAGGCCCTGCTGGGCAGCTTGTCCGCGCTGGCGAGCTGTACCCGCAAGGGCGGCTTGGCATCCGGCGTCGCCAACATCAAATCAATCACCTCGATCAACCGGTCGTTGAAATAGCCGTCCGGGTGCCCGAGATCCACATAGGTTTGTTGCAGCAGCGGATACATGCGTCCGTACAACGCCAGCAACTTGGCGGTGTCGGTGCGAACGATCCACTGCACGAAGCGCGCATAGCGCTGACCGTTGGCCCGCTTGATCAGCCGGGTGTCGGGTTGCTTGCTGCTGGGCGCGAGTTTGATCTCGCCGGGTGCGGGCTTGAGCAGCCACAACTCATTCGGCGCCGTCTTGTTGCCCAGCCCGTCCACACTGGCCACAAAGCGCCGCGCCAAAGGTTCGAGATAGAACAGGCGCATCAGGGCGGACTTGCCTCCGATCGCTTTGGCGACGGCGCTGTTCACTTCGTTCGGCAAGATCGGCGGCTGCGCGCCGGTGCGCGGCACGACGCGATGCTTGATGCTCGTGCTGGTGCTGGTGCTGGTGCTGGTGCTGGTGCCGAGCGAACCCGCATTCACAGCGGCTGGTGCCGTTGCTGCTTTTTCGGCCGCTGAAGGTACGCGAACTGCTGCCGAATCGGAGACCGCTTCGCTGCGCTGTGGCGCTGATGGGGGCTTTGACGGCGCCGAGGTGACCAAACCAGAAGCACTGCCAGTTGTTGGGGGCGCCTTGCCGGGCGACGTTGTCGGGCTCTTGGCGACTTGATAAATGATGAGAGCGGCAGCCAGCGAGCTCAGCGCTGCGGTGGCGATCATGACGGGACGTGTTTTCACAGTCATCACCTCATCAACGTTGGAAGGCGTCTTTGTACATTGAGTCGCTCACGCCGGGGCAAGGTGTGCGGTGGAAGGAATGTTCACAAATTTCTTCCTTTGCAAATGATGGTGCGAGCTGCTTGGAAACGGCACCCCGAAAACTACCGCTGCGCCGCCAGCAGTCTGAAGTCGCGCGCATACCGGTCCAGGTTCACAGCCGCCTGCGCCCGCTGCGCCGGGGTCGTGGCGTTGTGCAAGCGTGAAAACACCTCACAGCCTTCACGCACCAGGGTCTGTGCATAGCGCTGATCCGCCGCATCAGGCGGCAGCAGGGCGCGGGCCATGTAGGCCTTCAGCAGCGCGCGAGCCGGCTCGGTGCCCAGCTTTTCGGCGTGGATTTTGCGCAGCACGTTCAATAGGTCATGCTCCCGGCGCAGGCGCTCGGCATAGCTGCGCGGTGCGTCGAACGACGAGTCCGCCAAAGCCGCGCGCAAAGCCGCCTTCTGTGGCTTGCCCAGATTGCCGTATAGCATTTCGCCGCGCGACAGCGCTTGTTCGAAGCGCGCATCAAGCAGCTTTTCCGGCGTCATGTTGGCGAGCCATTCCTTGCGCCAGTCCGCATCGGTGCTGTCCTGCTTTTTTTCGATGTGCCGCAGCTGATCGTCGCTCAGCTCGGTGGCCACCCACACCAAGGTCCATTGCGCCGGATCGAGCGTGGCGTCGGCCGCAGTCCGGACTTGGTCGAACACCATGCACGCCTGCTCGGGCGAAATCGCCTCGGCCAATCTGGGCCGGATGCCTTGCAACAAATCGGCATAGGCGGGCAGCTGGGTGCGCCGATGCCATTGGTGGAACTGCGCCAAGCTGTCGTGTACCCGCGATGCCTGCTCATGCGTGAAGTCTGCATAACTGTCCAGCCGCCAATAGAGCAGGGTGTCGAGCTGGTTGTAAGCCACCTTCACCATGGTGCAGGCGGGGAGCAGCGCGGTGCACAGCAGGAGCAGGGCGATGAGCCATGGGCGTCTGGGTTTCGGGCTTGTCTTGGGCATCGGGGCTGGGTGGCGAGACTGCTCGGCGGTGATAGTCGGC
>JBBQKT010000130.1:0-9271 GCA_038327205.1 Burkholderiales bacterium
GAACAGGCTGCCCTGCTGGTCCTGCGCCAGGCCGATCGGATTGGCCATCGGCACGAGGATGATTTCGCCGTCGATCAGGCCCGCCGCATCAAGCGCTTCGAGCCGCTTTCTGAGGTGCTGGGCGACCAACATGGCCGGCACCTCATCGGCATGCAGAGACGCCTGGATATAGGTCTTCAGCCCACTGCTGCAGCGGCCGAAATGGAGGCTGCGCAATTGGCGGCTGGAGCCGGCGTTGAAGGCCGGCAGTGCGTGGAGCACGGTTCGCATGGGGGACAGATCCGGTGAAGAAACAGGGAATCAGCGAGCGGGCGTGAGCCGCTCATAAAAAGGCCGCCTGATGGTGACGGGCAGCACGTCGAGCCGCACTTTCAACACGGTGTAATCCTCGCCCCCCATCGCGCCGCTGAACCAGCCCACGCTGCCCTCGCCCCGGTACAACCGGAACTCAAAGCCCAGATCGGGCGCCGGGTCATCGGCGGCGGGTTTGCCATTGAAGGCCAGCCCCAACAGCTCGGGCTTGGGGCTGTCGATCAGGTGGGCCATCGCATTGACGATGGTGTTGTCGCCAAGCATGTCCAGGTAAAAAGGTTCGTTGTTGAAATAGGGCTTGAAGTCGGCAGCGGTGGGATCGATCTTGGGGCTGGCGAGCTTGATCGATGAGGGCGTCGTCAGGCCGGTCTTCAAGTTGTGGCGGTCGCCCCGGTCCAAATAGCTGAGCGAGGCATTGCGCAGATTGAATCGGCCCAGGGTCGGATCGCTGCTGGCGGCATTCAGATCAACCAGCAGCACGCCCTTGGCACCAATCACCTCGACCGCATCGCCGCGCACGATGGCCGCGCTGTTCTCCTCCACACCCAGGCCCAGCTTGTAGCCCTTGGCCCACATCAGCGGCAGCATCCGGCCGATGCGGCCACGCTTCAAAAAGTGTTGGTCAATGAACAGTGCCGGGCCGACAAAGCCTAGGCCGAGGTCCATCTCCCGGCCTTCGCGCAGCCGGCCCTTGAGCACCTGCAAGCTGTCCTGTGCGTCGCGGAACATCACCGTGCTCATGATGGCCGCGCCCGCACTGCTGCCGGCCACCACGCCGCCGCGCGACAGCACCGCCCAGATCGCGTCGAGCATCGCCGTGCGCCGTCCGCCGGGCCCGGTCAAGGTATCGACGATCAACTCCTGCGCGCCGCCGGAGAAGTACACGCCCTGCGCGGCATTCACCTTGGCGATCAAGCCCGGGTCGTTCAGGTTTTTTTGCAGATCAGCGCCCTGGTTCAAACGCGGCGCCACAGGGATGGGTTCGGCCCGCGCGCCGTGGCGGTTCAGCGCATCGACGATCTGCGCTGCACTGCGCTCGGGGTTGGCCGCTGCGGTGGCAAAGACGACGAAGCGCGCACCGCGCCCACCGGCTTCATCGACGATGCGCTGCCAGACGGCATCGTTGTCCAGCTTCAGTGCACCGCCGATGACGATGGCCGCACCAGTTTGGGCTTGCACGGCGCCGATGCTGAACAGCAGCGCGGCCTGCATCAACAGTTTGGAAATGGGTTTGGGAAGGCATTGGGATTGCATGCCGCCATCATCAAGGCGAGGCAAGTGCCAGCACAGCGGGTTAGACCGCAATCACCGGGTCGAAAGACCCTGAGCGCAATTGCATGTCGCTTCTTTGCAATGCAGTTGCACATTCAAGCGGCGGACTTTGCACGCAAGCGACGCGCTTTTGCGCACAAGCGACTGACGCGAAAAAACCCGCTAGTCTGCGCGCCGCAGCGGCTTTTAGAGTGAATGCAAGGACGGTGGAACTGGCACAGCCAGCGCCACCCAGGCCTCCCCATTTGTTCTTCACCCATCAGCCAGCCAACAGGGCCACACCCATGTCAAACACATCTCGCAGTCGCTCGTTCAAACTGCAAATCGTTGCCCAGGCGGCCCTGCTGCTTGTTGGTGCGCAAGCGCTGCAAGTGCAGGCGCAGGACACCAAGCTCGAACGGGTCGAGGTCACCGGCTCCAGCATCAAGCGCATCGAAGGCGAGACGGCCTTGCCGGTGCAGGTCATCAAGCGCGACGAGATCGACAAGAGCGGCGTCACCACCGCTGCCGAGTTGCTGCAAAAGATTTCATCCAATGTGGGCGGCCTGACCGACGGCGCCAGCATCAGCGACCAATCCGGCGCACAGCGCGGCTTCAACGGCGCGAACTTGCGCGGCCTGGGCGTCTCCAGCACCCTGGTGCTGCTGAACGGCCGCCGTCTGGCCAATTTTGCAACGCCGGGCGACAACGCCGGTGTCGATTTGAACAACATCCCCTCCGGTGCGATTCAACGGGTTGAAGTGCTGCGCGATGGGGCGTCGGCCGTGTACGGCACCGACGCGATGGGCGGCGTGATCAACTTCATCACCCGCAAGGACTACCAGGGTGTTGATATCAGCGCCTATGCCCTCGGCACCCAGGACGGCGGGGCCGGCAAGAAGACCGTGACCCTGTCCGGTGGCGTTGGTGATCTGGCCCGCGATCGGTTCAACTTTTTCGCCTCGGGCGATTTTCAAAAGCTCGATGCGCTGCGCTCCAGCCAGCGCGACTTCATCCAGGAATACAGCCTGCCCGACCGCCTGCCGCCCCAGCTGTCGAGCAACCCCTTCCCGGCCAATGTGGACTTGAGCTCCTCGCAACTGGCCGCGCTGAATGCCTTCGTGCTGGCAAATCCGGGCACCGCCTTGAAGGGCACGGGGCCGAACGGCACCTGGGCGCCGAAGGTGCCCGGCTCGTCGGCACGCCGGGTCAACTTTGCCAAGGCCAGCTGCACCGGCGGGGCCAACCCGAACTCGGTCAGCCCGACCTCGCTGGGTGGCAACGAGGGCTGCGCCTACAACTACATGGGCAATACCGAGATCTACCCGGAAGCCCAGAAGACCAACCTGATCGCCCGCGCCACCTTCCAGGTCGCCGACGACCACCAAGTGTTTGCCGAGGCGCTGTTCAGCAAGTCGCAGACCGACTATTCGGCCTCGCCGGCCACCTCGGGCAGCCTGTCCAGCAACCTGGGCATCAAGCTGCCGGCCTCGCTGCAGGCCGTCACCGGCGTCACCACGGCGGTGGGCTTTCGCTTCCGCCTCGAAGATGCCGGCTACCGCAGCAGCCGGGTTGACAGCGAAGCCACCCGCCTGGTGGTGGGCGCCAACGGCACGTTCGCGGGCTGGGACTACGACACCGCCCTCAACCACAGCATCAACGAGGCGACCGACACCAACCGCTCGGGCTGGGTCTCGCGCAGCAAGCTGCTGGCGGGCATCAGCAGCGGTGCCTACAACCCGTTCCAACCGGCCACCAGTTCGGCCGGTCAGGCCTTCATGGAATCGATCCGCCTGGACGGCGGCGCACGCATCTCCAAGGGCACCTCGGACAGCATCGACGGCAAGCTGACCCGTGCGTTGACCCAACTGGCCGGCGGCGATCTGCAACTGGCCATCGGTGCCGAGCTGCGGCGTGAGAAGACCGAGTTCAAGTCCAGCCAGGCGCTGAAGGACAACGACATCATTGGCGACCGCAACAACTCCGGCGCGCTGCTGGCCGACACGGCCAACAGCCGCAAGGTCAAAGGCATCTTCACCGAGTTGGTCGCCCCTTTCAGCAAGGCATGGGAAGCGCAGTTCGCCATCCGGCACGACAGCTATGACGGCGTCTTCGATGCTGCCACCGGCAAGACCTCGCCCGATCTGAGCACCACCAACCCGAAGATCGGCATCAGCTTCCGTCCAAACAAGGGCTTGCTGGCACGCGCTTCGTACGGCACCGGCTTCCGCGCGCCGTCGATCTCCGAAATGTTCCTGCCGCTGCGCTCCGGCATCACGGCCAGCTTTGTCAAAGACCCGGTCAGTGGCGAAGTGGGTCAGCTCAATATCGACCGCGCCTCGAACCCCGATCTGAAGCCCGAGAAATCCAAGCAGTTCTCGACCGGCATCGTCTTCGAGCCGTCGCGCAACCTGAATGGCAGCATCGACTACTGGTCGATTCGCAAGAACGACATCATTTCCGACATCGGCGAAGAAACCATTTTCAGCAACCCGACGTATTACAACGACCCCAACATCGTCAAGCGCTCCGGCGGCTTTGTTGACTTCATTTCCGTCAAGAAGGAAAACCGCGGCAAGCTGAACACCTCCGGTTTCGATCTGGCCCTGAACTGGCGCGGCGACGCCACCGAGCTCGGCCGCTTCGGCGCCAGCATCTCCGGCACCTACATCACCGAATACAAGTTCTCCACCGATCCCCGCTCGCCGCTGGTGGATGGCCTGGGCCGCTTCCGCGACGACAAGGCCGTGCAACGCTGGCGTCACAAGTTGAATCTGGACTGGGACATCGGCAAGTTCGGCCTGACCGTGGCCAACACCTATCTGGCCGGCTATCGTGACCAGAACGTGCCGGGCCTGGCCGATCCGACCTGGAACGACCGCGATGTCAACGCCTATTCGCTGTGGGATCTGACCGGCAGCTACAAGTTCTCGCCCGCCCTGCGGATGCGCGTCGGGGTGCTCAATGTGCTGAACACCGCGCCGCCGTTCACCAACCAGTCGCGTTACTTCCAGGTGACCTACGACCCGACCTACGGCGATCCACGCGGCCGTTCGTTCTACGCCAGCCTGAACTACACCTTCCGCTGATCGGGCCCGTCATCCAATCAAGGCCAGACCCCTCGCCGGGGCCTGGCCTTTTTTCATTGCGACGTCTCGCGCTTCTCCGGCGCGGTCACCGTTGCCCCCCGGTTCGGCCCCGGCCAAGCGCCATACAGCGGCTGCGGCATGCGCACCGGCGTCACATCGAGGTAGAGGTTGATGACGGTGTAGTCCTCGCCACCCATTTCCTCGGAACCCCAGCCATAGCTGCCCGGCCCCTTGTAGAGCCTGAACAAAAACCCGAGCTCGTTGAGCGGGTCACCCGCCTTGGGCAGCACGTCGAAGCTCAGGCCGCGCACCTCGGACTTGTTGCTGTCGATCAGGTAGGTCATCGCGTTGGAGATCGTCGAGTCGCCCAGCATGTCCAGCTGGAACATTTCCTCGGTGTAATAGGGTTTGAAGTTGGGGCGGGTATGGTCGAACTTCTCGCCGCGCAGCTTCATCGCCGATGGCGTCGTTACCTTGGTCTTGAGGTTGAAGCGGTCGCCGTGGTCGAGGTAGCTCAGCTTCACATTCGAGATGTTGAACGCCCCCATGGCCGGGTCGGTTTTCATCTCGTCCAGGTCGACCAGCAGCGCCCCCCGTCCGCCGATGATTTCCACCTCGTCGCCCTTGATGATTGCAGCGGTGTTTTCGTCCACCCCCAGGCCCAGCTTGTAGCCCTTGGCCAGCATCAGCGGAATCATCCGGCCGAAGCGGCCTCGCTTCAAAAAGTGCTGGTCCACAAACAGGTCGGGGCCGACAAAACCGAGGCCGCGATCCACCTGCTTGCCGTCCGTCCATTTGCCCTTGAGGATGTTGATGACGCTGGGCGCGTCGCGGAACATCACCGTGCTCATGATGGCCGCGCCGGCCGAGGTGCCCGCCACCACGCCGCCCTTGCGGTAGACCTCCCAAATGGCGTCGAGCATCGGCGTCGAGTTGCCGCCTGGCATCAGCACATCGACGATGCGCTCCTGCGAGCCGCCGGTGAAGAACACGCCCTTGGCCGCCCTCACCTTGGCGATCAAGGCTGGGTCGCGCACCACTTTGTTCAGATCGACCCAGCTGAATTTGGGTGCCACCGGCAGCGCCTCGGCGATAGCACCACGCCGTTGCAGCAACTCGACCGCTTGGCGGGCGCTGGCCTCCGGGTCTTCAGACGCGGTGCCAAACACGACGAAGCGCGCGCCCTTGCCGCCCGCGAGATTGACGATGCGCTGCCAGACCTCGTCGTTGTCCGACTTCAAAGCGCCGCCGATGGGAATGGCCACGCCCCGGATCTCGGACTCCATCGGCTTGGGCTGTGCGGGCACCGGTGCCGGCGCAAACGGGGATGGCTGAGCCGCACCCTTGCCCTGGACACCCTGGGCACCGGCTTGCGCGGGTGCTGCAGGCGTTGGACGCAGCGCATTCAAGGCCTTCGTCAGCACGGACGGCGCACCGGCCACCGGGGCCGACGCGGCACCCACGGGCTGGGCGGCCCGGCTGGGACCGGCAACACCCAACAGCAGGCAGATCGAGCCGCTCAGCAACAGGCGGCAAACAACTTTTCTCTTCATGGGAATCAAATCAAGTGACAGCGAACCACCATCATGGCATCCCTGCGCGCCGGTGATGGCGCAGACAGTCCCCCCAAGATGGCGCCTCGGGTTTGAAACAGCGGGTGAACTGCAGTGGCGCCAATGCCACGAGCCCCCTGTTGCCGAACGTCACGGCAAGTAAACCTTTGCTAAGGTGCCGGCATCGTTCATCGGGAGACTCGCTTGAAAAAATCCAACGCATGCCGCGCACCGATTGCCATCGCCGCCCTGACCGCCTTGCTGAGCCACGCGGCACACGCCCAGGAGGCGAAGCTGGAGCGGGTCGAGATCACCGGCTCGGCGATCAAGCGGCTGGAGTCTGAAAGCGCGCTGCCGGTACAGGTGATCACGCGGGCGGATATCGTCAAATCCGGCGTGACGACGGCGGCCGAGCTTATTGCCAGCCTGAGTGCAGCCAGCAACAGCCTGACGGACGGGGTCAGCATCGGTATCGGCGGCTTCAAGGACCAGATGGGCTTCAATTCAGCCAATCTGCGCGGCCTCGGCACCTCCTCCACCCTGGTGCTACTGAACGGCCGCCGGATGGCGAACTTCGCCTCACCAGGCGATGACTCCGGCGTTGATCTGAACAATATTCCGCTGGCAGCGATTCAACGTGTTGAGGTCTTGCTCGACGGCGCGTCGGCGATTTACGGCACCGACGCCATTGGTGGCGTCATCAACTTCATCACCAAGAAGGACTACCAGGGCGTGCAGATCGATGCCTCTGCGGGCCGCACGAAAGAAGGCGGTGCAGGCAAGCGCACGCTGTCGCTGGCTGGCGGCTTTGGCGATATCGGGCGCGACCGTTTCAACGTCTTCGGCGTGCTCGACGTGCAGCACACCGACGCGCTGTCCACCGCGCAACGCGGCTTCATCAGCGACTTGAAAATCCCTGAACGCCTGCCGCATCTTCTGTCCTCGGCAGGCTTCCCCGGCAATATCCGTCTGAGCCGCGCGCAGCGCAACTATTTGCAGGATCAAGACTTCAAGATCAACGGCAAACCGATTGAAAACCGCACGATCAACCTGAGTGCGCCCAACTGCAATCCACCCTCCACGCTGTACCTGCCGGATGGCATCGGTGGCTCGGATGGCTGCACCTATGACTTCATGCGTGACGTGGAGCTGTACCCAAAAAGTGACAAGGTCGGCTTCCTCGGCCGCGGGGTGCTGCAACTCAGCGGCAGCCACCAGTTGTTTGCCGAGGTCGCTTTGACACGAGGCAAAAGCTACTACGTCGGCACCTCGAACCGGATCGATGGCGATCTGGATGTGTCGCTGATCCCCGCCCTTTCAGCGACCGGCCTGGCCGACGCCCTACCTGATGACCGCATCATCACCGTCCGCACCCGGCTGCTCGACGCCGGTAAGCGAGCCAGCGAACTAATCAGCACCGGCACCCGTGCTTTAGTTGGCATGAACGGCACGTTGGGCCCGTGGGACTACGACATGGCGCTGAACCACAGCGTCAACACCGTCGCCGACCGTGACGTCAAAGGCTATCTGCTCTACGACAAAACGATGGACGCCTTTGCCAACGGCGTGATCAACCCTTTTGGCGCGCAATCGGCCGCCGGTCTGAACTTCCTGCAGAGCAACCAGGTCAACCAGGAGGTGCGCAACGCCCGCGGCACGATGGATGTGTTCGACGTCAAGGCCACACGCAGCCTGATGCAACTGGCCGGCGGCGACATGGGGCTGGCCTTGGGCGCCGAAGTTCGACGCGAAAGCGCCCGCTCAGCGGCCACTGCCTTGCTGCTGTCCGACAACATCCTCGGCGACGCGACGCCGGGCGATGCACAGTTCACGGACAACTCGCGCAGGGTCTGGGCCGTGTTCGGGGAACTCAATGCGCCGATCACCAAAGCGCTGGAATTGCAATTCGCGCTGCGCCACGACCATTACGACGTGGTCGGCGGCAGCACCAACCCCAAACTCGGCCTGCGCTACGCGCCGATGAAATCGTTGCTGCTGCGCGCCTCGGTCGGCACGGGCTTCCGCGCTCCGTCACTGAACGACCTCTACCGCCCGGTCAAGACCGGCGAAACTGCCGTGCTGCCCGACCCGGTCTGCATGGCCGAGAACGACAACGACCTGAGCATTTGCGCGGACTTCTGGAAGACCCGCACCTACGCCAACTCCAAGCTGAAGCCCGAACGCTCGAAGCAGTTTTCAATGGGCGTGCTGATTGAGCCAAGTCCGCTGTGGAGCGGTGGTATCGACTACTGGTCGATCGAAAAGCGAGACTTGATCAGCACCATCGGTGACGACGTGATCCTTGGCAACCTGGCCAAATACGGGACGCTGGTGCATCGCTTCAATCAAGATGACGGCCTGGCTGGTTGCGACTATGACGCGTCGGATTCTTCGATCTGTTTTGTTGAACTGCGCAAGGAAAACCGAGGCCGTCAGCGCTCCTCCGGCCTGGATCTGACCCTTGAACTGAAGCCACTGAAAACCGGGCTGGGCGCGTTCGGGGCGAAGCTGCTGGGCACCTGGGTGCTCAAGTCGCAAAAGCAGACCGGCTACGGCGATGACTTCGTCAGCGACCTCGGCAAATTCGTCACCAACGGCGTGGTGCAGCGCTGGCGGCATCGCCTGACCCTGGATTGGGAGCAAGGCCCGGTTAGCCTGGCGCTGAGCAACACCTATTCGGCCGGCTATGTCGATCAAAATTCTGCCATCGACAACAACGCCGGTACGGTGGTCGCGCCTAACAGGGTCAAGCCTTATTCGCTGTGGGATTTGAGTGGGGCCTGGACCTTCAATACCGCTTTGACCTTGCGCGCCGGCGTCAAGAACCTGGCCAACACCGCACCGCCCTTCTCCAACCAGGCCTACTTCTTTCTGTCCGGCTACGACCCTAGCTACACCGACCCGCGCGGCCGCTTCATGTACGCGAGCCTGCAGTATTCGTTCAAGTAAAAACGCGCCGTCGCGCTTGCTCGATGCGGCGGCGCGGCGCGGTGAGCTTCAAGGCCCGACCGAAAGGTCAATCCGCACGAGCGAGCTCTGCGCCCGCCCGGCGTGCTTGGCCGCATA
>JBBQKT010000131.1:0-9243 GCA_038327205.1 Burkholderiales bacterium
GATGTCGAGCGCACGGTCGGCGCGGCCGCGGAAATCGGGCACCAGCACTTCGATCTGCGTGCTCGGGCTCAGCGCGCGCACTTGGCGGATGCACTCGGCGAAATGGCCGGCACCACCATCGCGCAAGTCATCCCGATCAACGCTGGTGATGACCACGTATTTGAGCTTCAACGCGGCAATCGTCTTGGCCAGGTTCAGCGGCTCGTCCACGTCCAACGGGTCCGGACGGCCGTGGCCGACATCGCAGAACGGGCAGCGGCGGGTGCACTTGTCGCCCATGATCATGAAGGTGGCCGTGCCCTTGCCGAAGCATTCGCCGATATTGGGGCATGACGCTTCTTCGCAGACGGTGTGCAGCTTGTGCTCGCGCAGGATCTGCTTGATCTCGTAGAAGCGGCTGCTGGGCGAGGCGGCCTTGACGCGGATCCAGTCGGGCTTCTTGAGCATCTCGCCGATCGGCACGATCTTGATCGGGATGCGGGCGGTCTTGGCCTGCGCCTTTTGCTTGGCCGTCGCGTCGTAATCGGCGGCGTTCTGGGAGGCGTGAATGACGTTTTCGGTTGCCATGTTTGCTCTGCTGTCAGCGGCTCAAGTGGGCGATCAATCGCTCGCCAAACCGCTCGGCCACCGTGGGCCAGTCCGTGGAAACCCCGAGTGTAGCGAGGTCAACTGTCGCGAGCCCCGCATAGCCACAGGGGTTGATACCGGCGTAGGGCTGCAAATCCATCGCCACATTCAAGGCAACGCCGTGATACGTGCAATGGCGGCTGACCTTGATGCCCAGTGCGGCCACCTTGCCAAGCCCGTCGAAGGCGTGCGCCGGATCGGTCGGACCGGTCAGGGCCGCGTGCGCGCCTGGGTCGGCCAGCCGCACATAAATGCCCGGTGCGCCCGTGACCCGGTGGCCCGTGATGCCGAACTGGTCGAGCGTCTGGATCACCGCCGTCTCCAGCCGGTACACGTATTCCTTGACGAAGTAGCCGGCCCGCTTCAGATCGATCAGCGGGTAGGCCACCACTTGGCCCGGCCCGTGATAGGTCACCTGCCCGCCCCGGTTGGTCTGCACGACGGGAATGCTGCCCGGGTTCAGCACATGATCGGCCTTGCCGGCCAAGCCCTGGGTGTAAACCGGGGGGTGCTCGCACAGCCAGATTTCATCGGGCCAATCTGCACCATTGAGAGCATCGGCACCATAGGCGCCATGGGCCCTTCTCGCTTCGGTGAACTCGCGCATCGCCTGCACGGTGGACGCGTAATCGACAAGGCCGAGGGTTTTGACAACAATCATGGCCAGATATTAGGTGACGGGTGTAAGGCCCTAAAGCATTCAACCGACGAGCAGATCAGTTAGCGTCTCACTCAATTCAAAAAAGGCAGCCATGCGGAATTTTCTTCAAGCCCTCGGCATCGCAGCCGTGATGACCGCGGCCACGGCCGCCCAAGCAAGCCCCACCCCGCCGGACAAGTTGGCAGCCGCCGTTTCCGCCTATGAAGCCGGTGACCTGAAGACCGCAGCCGCCGGTTTTGCGGCGCTGTCCGCCCAGCAAGTTCCGCTGGGCGATTTCAACCTGGCGATGATGCATATCCGCGGCGAAGTGCCCAAGCCCAACGGACAACTGGCCCGGCGGCTGCTGGAGAGGGCGGCGGCAAAAAAACTGGTGTTGGCGGAGGTGGCGCTGGGTCAGCTCTACGAGCAAGGGCTGTTGGGCAAGCGCGATCTGGTGCAGGCCAACAGCTGGTACGCCCGTGCCGCCGAGCATGGCAATATTGATGGTCAAGTGGCTATCGGCACCGCCTACTACCTCGGGCGCGGCGCAAGCAAAGACATGGTGCAGGCGGCCCGCTGGTTCCGCGAGGCGGCCAATGGCGGTGATGTCGGCGCGCAGTATCTGTTGGCATCGATGTACGAGAGCGGCCTGGGCATTGCGGCCGATCTGCGGCTGGCGCGCTACTGGTACGACATCGCGGCGCGCAACGGCGATGAAGCGGCGCCGACCAAGGTCAAGGAGATGGACGCGCGGCTCGCCGAGGGCCCTGCCGCGTAGAACCCGCTCAGTCAGTTGGGCTCAGAGCTACTCGCGAATACTGAGCCCGCACACAGGGCAGCACCGGCGTGCTGTCCTGTGGCTGGCAAAGGCCTGAGCGCCTGCAAGCGCTCAGGCGGGAGGGCGATCTGACCCACAAAAACCCGCTCAGTCAGTTGGGGTCAGAGCTACTCGCGAGTACGCTCGGGCGATCTGACCCACAAAAACTAGAGAACTATTTTCACCATCGGGTGCGTGCTCAGCGTCCGGTACAGCTCATCGAGCTGCTCTCGGCTGGTCGCCGTGATGGTGATCGTCAGCCCGAGGTAATTGCCGCTCTTGCTGGGCCGGTGCTCCACCGTCGCCGGATCAAAAGCGGGGTCGAAATTCTTGGCGACCGAAACAATCGCTTCGACAAAGCCGTCGGCCTTCGTGCCCATCACCTTGATGGGAAAGGACGACGGGTATTCGATCAGCGATTGCTCGGGCGGGATGTCGGGCGGGGGCGTGATTTTCATATCGATTGCAGCGGTTTGGCGCGTTGATAGGCCTCGTACAACTTGGCATAGACCGGACCGGGTTTGCCGCGCAGCGCGCCGTGGCCAACGGGCTCGTGGTCGAGGGTGGTGACGGCCAGCACTTCCTTGCCGGCCGAGCTGAGCATGATCTCGTCGGCGGCAAACAGTTCGGCCTCGGAAATTGGCCGCAGGTTGTAGCCGATGCCGACTTCGTCGCACAGGGCCTTGAGCAACTCGAAGCGGATGCCTTCCAGCACATGCTCGCTTTTTGGTGGGCCGAGCAGGGCACCTTCCTTGGCGATCCAGACATTCGACGACGAGGCTTCGGTAAGGAAACCGTCGCGCAGCAGGATGGTCTCGAGGGCCCCCTGGTCGGCCGAGATCTGGCGGGCCAGCACATTGCCGAGCAGCGAAGTGCTTTTGATATCGCCCCGCTCCCAGCGGAAGTCGCGGGCGGTGATGCAGGCGACGCCGTGGTGGCGCTCGTCCAGCGACACCGGGCGGGCCGGCGTGCTGTAGGCAAACACGGTGGGCTCAACGCCCTGGGGCATCACATGGTTGCGTGGCGCCACGCCGCGGGTGACTTGAAGATAAACGTACTGGTCTGCCGCGGCCACGCCTTCGATCAGGTTGCGCGCAATCTCCAGCCACTCGGCGCGCAACAGCGGCGGCTCGATGCGCAGCTTGGAAAGGCTGTGCTCCAACCGGTCCATATGCGCTTCAAAAAGGAACAAGCGGCGGCCGTAAACCGGCAGCACCTCGTAAACGCCGTCACCAAAGATGAAGCCCCGGTCCATCACCGAAATCTTGGCCTCGGCCAAGGGCGAATAGGCGCCGTTCAGGTAACAAGCAACATCGGGCAAGGCATTCATAGTGAGCACTCCTCGTCTGCCTTCGCAGCTTAGCGACTTACTTGATCCAAAGACGCATCGCATCCCAGGCGCGGCCGAAGATGCCGGCCAGGGGCACGGCCTCTTGCACCACCAGGGGCACTTCAGCCACCAGCACGCCGCCGGCGGTGCTGACCTTCAGGGTGCCCACGCGCTGGCCCACGGTCAGCGGCGCGACCAACGGGTCGGTGCGCTCAACCTGCGTTTGCAGCTTGGCCCCATCGCCGCGCGGCACGGCGACGAAGACCGGTCCGGCTGCACCCAGCTTGACCGTGGGCAGGCTGCCCTTCCAAACCGGCACCGTGCTGACGGCCTGACCCTTGTCGAACAGGCGCACGGCGTCAAAGGCCGAATAACCCCAGTTCAACAGCTTCTGGCTCTCGCTGGCGCGGGCTTCTTTGGAGGCCGTGCCCATCACCACGCTGAGCAGGCGGCGCTTGCCGTTCGGGAAATCGCGCTGCGCGCTGGCCACCAGGCAATAGCCGGCCGCCTCGGTGTAGCCGGTCTTCATGCCGTCCACGCTCGGGTCGCGGGTCAACAACATGTTGCGGTTGTGCTGCTTGATCTTGTTGTAGGTGTATTCGCGCACCGAGTAGTACGGGTAGTACTCGGGGAAGTCCGTGATGATGTGGCCGGCAATGAGGGCCATGTCGCGGGCACTGCTCTTGTGGCCGGGCTCGGTCAGGCCGGTGACATTGGTGAAGGTCGTGCTCTTCAAGCCCCAGGCCTGCGCCTGGCGGTTCATCATGGCAACGAACTGCTCAACCGTGCCGCCCACGCCTTCGGCCAGCGCCACGGCCGCGTCATTGCCCGAGGGAATGATCATGCCGCGCAACAGCTCGTCGACCTTGGGCGTCATCGTGGTGTCGATGAACATCAGCGACGGGTCACCCTTGCGCTCGTCCCAGGCGCGCTTGGAAATGGTCAAGGTCTGCTCCAAGGTCAGCTTCTTGGCCTTCAGCGCGTCGAACACAAGGTAAGCCGTCATCAGCTTGGTGAGGGACGCCGGGTCGTTGGGCGTGTCAGCATCCCGCTCGACCAGCACCCGGTTGGCGGTCAGGTCCATCAGCACGTAGTTGCGGGCAGCGATCTCAGGGGCCTGGGGCGCTTGAGCAAAGGTGTTAAGTGCCGTGGCACCAGCCAGGGCGAGCGCAAAAAGTCGTTTCATTCAGGGGTTCTCGGGGAAAAATTCAGACGGCAAAGTTGCGCAGAACAAGGTTCTTCAACAACGGCAACTGCCCATGGAAAAAATGGCCCACACCGGGCACAACGATGACCGGCAGCGACTGCGGGCGAGCCCAATCAAGCACCGCCGACAGCGGCACGACATCATCGATTTCGCCGTGGATCACCAGGGTGTCGGCCGGCACGGTGGCCGTGTCAAAACGGCTGGTAGCGGGGCCGACCAGGGCCATGCGCTCGGGCTTTTGGTCAGCCGGCAAACGCAGGGCAGCTTGCGAGGCGATGTAGCCGCCGAACGAGAAGCCGGCCAGCACCAAGCGCTCAGCAGGCTCGCGCACGGCAGCCAGCACGGCCATCGCATCATCGATCTCGCCGCGGCCCTCGTCCCAGGCGCCTTGCGACTGCCCGATGCCACGAAAGTTGAAGCGCACGGTCCGGTAGCCAAGCTGCACAAAGGCCCGCGCCAGCGTCTGCACGACCTTGTTGTCCATCGTGCCACCCTGGCTGGGGTTGGGGTGGCAAATCAGCGCCATGCCGCGCAGGGCAAGGCCCTCAGCAGGACCGTCAATCGCGCATTCGATCTGCCCGGCGGGGCCGGCGATCAGCCGCTTCTCGGTGCTTGAATTCATCGGCCCACGTTGTCCGGCAGCAGCAGACGCTCCACCACTTCGCCGTGCTGCAGATGCTTCTCGACGATCTCGTCGATATCGCTCTTGTCGACAAAGGTGTACCAGACGGCATCGGGATAGACAACCGCCACCGGCCCGCCAGCGCAGCGGTCCAGGCAACCAGCCTTGTTGACCCGCACGCCACCCACGCCCGCCAAGCCCAGCGCCTTGACGCGCTTCTTGCAATGGTCGAGCCCGGCTTGCGCGTCGTGCTGCGCGCAACTGGCCTCGCCGCTTTCACGGTGGTTGATGCAAAAGAAGATGTGGCGCTGGTAATAGCTCATGGGGTCATTCTAAGTTGCGGGTTTATACCGAGCGACGGCCAATCAAGGTCAACAACCAGCCCAGCGCCGCGAAAGGCCAGACCCAGCCCACCCATTGCGCCAGCCCGTAAAGATTGATGAAGCGGCCCTGCTCCCAGGCTTGCAGGCTTTGCGCCAGGTAGGGATCGGGCGGGGCGATGCTGACCAGGGCGATCAACGCGCTCAGAACCACCAGCCCCAGGGCGGCGCAGACCCGCCGTGGCAGCAGGCAAGCCAGCATGGCCAGCAGCGCACCCGCCACCAAACCCGGCCAGCTGGCCAAGGTGAACCAGGTCCAGGCATGTTGCGGCCCGAAGTTGAGCGCGGTCGACAAGGCCGTGCCCAGCACGCCGGCCGCGAATGCCCCGCCCATCAAGATGAGCCGCCGCCAGCCGGGCCGCGCAATCGACAACGCCAACAAGCACGGCGCCAGCAAGCCCAGGGCAATCGCAATTACCTCCAGGCCCGGCGGCAGGGCTCGCACCAGCTGATCGACATCCTCGGCCGAGTTTGCCCATTGCAAGGCCCAGGGCGTGCCCTCCAGCGCGTCCACCGCCAAGGCCTGAAGGTGGGGCAGCCACTGGCCCAGACCGAGCGGAACAGGCGTGGGGAACAGCAGGCCCAGCGGCCACAGCGCCAGCAAGGCCAGGGCCCCGGCGCTGTGCGGCTGAAACCAATAATCGCGCATGTCTTGCCAGCGACGCAGGCCGCCAAAGGCATTCAGCAGCAGGCCCAGACCCACACCCAGGATCGACCCAGCGCTGTTCAACAGCCAATCGGCTTGCGAGGGCACGCGCCCGGGTAAAAAGTATTGCAAAGATTCCATTAGCCGCGATAACAGCGGCCAGGGCAGCAGGCCCAGCAGCAAAGCACCGCGCAGTCCCAGGCCGCTGCGCAAGGCTGCGGCAAAGCCCAGCAGACCCAGCGGCACATAGCCCGCTAAATTGGCCTGCACGTCAAAAGCGCCCCAGTACTTGGGCCAGGGCAAGCTCAGCAAGCCCTGGACGTCCAGACCGGGCGGCCAGTGCCAGGGCCAAAACGGATAGAGGCTGGCGTAAATCACCAGCGCTAAATAGGCCAGCAGCAACCAGGTGGCAGAACTGGTGCGACGCATGGGGGTTGCGCTCAGTGGGGCATTCAGTGAGGCGGTCAGAACGGTTTAACGACCACCAGAATGACGATCGCCGCAAACAGCAGCACCGAGGCCTCGTTGAAGACGCGGAACCAGCGATGGCTGCGCCGGTTGTTCAGCAACTCAAAGCTGCGCAGCAGGCGAACGCACACATGCTGGTAGCCGAGAACGCCAATCACCAAGGCAAGCTTGGCATGCATCCAGCCATTGCCCGGCCCGCGGCCAATGCCGTAGTAAAGCCAGAGCACAGCACCCAGCACCAGCGCGGGCAGCATCAGCAGGTTGCTGAAGCGACGCAGCTTGTGCGCCATCAACAGCAGTCGCTCGCGCTCCGCGTGGCTGTCGGCCGGCACCATCGCCAGATTGACGAAGATGCGCGGCAGGTAGAACAGGCCAGCAAACCAGCTGGCAACGAAGATGATGTGAAGCGCTTTAACCCATAGCATGGCGGAATCATATCGGTCGGTGAGCGCGGGGCTCTGGCGTGGTCCGACCAAAAAAAAGCCTCAGCCATTGAAGGCTGAGGCGGTAAAGCCTTTTCGCTGTCATCACGTCAAGGCTCCTGCTCAGGGAGGAAAAGCAGGGATCGACGACCTTGCAGCCATCAACCGAGGTGAATATTACCAGCGTGGTTCCCGCTGCGTAACTAAGGGAAGCCGCTAAGCAAGTGCAAATATTGCACGGACTTCCATATTGCTTGAGGCTATGCGTTGAAAATCTGCGCATATTCAGGAGACCGCCTTGACTCGCTTCCTTCCCCCGCCCTTCCCCGCCAGCCGTCCGCGCCGCGTGCGCCGTGACGCTTTCAGCCGCGCTCTGGTGCGCGAGCACAGCCTCACAGCCAACGATTTGATCTTGCCGGTTTTCGTGCATGAGGGCGTGAATCGGGTCGAGCCTGTGCTGTCGATGCCCGGCGTGTCGCGCCTGAGCCTCGACCGCCTGCTCGACGTGGCCGATGAATGCGTGGCCCTGGGGATTCCGGTGCTGGCACTGTTCCCGGTGATCGACGCCGCCTTGAAGACGCCCGATGGCCGTGAGGCGATGAACCCCGACGGCCTAGTGCCCCGCGTGGTGCGGGCGCTGAAAGACCGTCAACCCGGCCTGGGCGTGCTGACCGATGTGGCCCTCGATCCCTTCACCAGCCACGGACAGGACGGTGTGCTGGACGACAACGGCTACATCCTGAACGACCGCACGGTGGAGATCCTGACCCAGCAAGCCCTGGTCCAGGCCCAGGCGGGCGTGGACATCGTGGCACCCAGCGACATGATGGACGGCCGCATCGGCGCGATCCGGCAGGCGCTTGAAGGCGGTGGCTTCATCCACACCAAGATCATGGCCTACAGCGCCAAATACGCCAGCGCCTTCTATGGCCCCTTCCGCGATGCGGTGGGCTCCAAGGCCAACCTCGGCAAGGCCGACAAAAAGACCTACCAGATGGACCCCGGCAACAGCGATGAAGCGCTGCGCGAAGTGGGCCTCGATCTGGCAGAGGGCGCGGACATGGTGATGGTCAAGCCCGGCATGCCGTATCTGGACATCGTGCGTCGGGTGAAAGACGAGTTCCGCGTGCCCACTTTTGCCTACCAGGTCAGCGGTGAGTACGCGATGCTGAAAGCGGCCGCCGCCAACGGCTGGCTCGACCATGACGCGGTGATGATGGAGTCGCTGCTCGCCTTCAAGCGGGCGGGTGCCGATGGGGTGTTGACCTACTTCGCCCTTGAAGCTGCACGCCTGCTCAAGAAGGCCTGATGCGGTTTTTCCATATTCACGGTGAGCAGTTCACCGAACTGCAGGCGCTGCCCGACGTCTTGCCCAGCGACGGATTTTTATGGCTGGGTTATGCCCGCCAGGAGTTTGAGCAGCAGGTCGCGCCGGTGCAGCAGGCCTTGCAAGACTGGCACTGCGGGCCGCTGGTGGACCTGCACGTGTCCGATCTGCTGAACGCGCAGTTGCCGTCCGACTTTGACTACACGTCCTGGTACGACCTGCTGGTGTTCCGCCGACTCGCAGCCGTCGCGGGCAGCGAGGCGCTGTTGCTGGACGAATCACAGGACAGCATCTTGGTCGCGCAGCGCTCACTCGCGGCCATTGACACCAACCCGGTCGGCTTCGCCATTTTCGACCGTGTGCTGCTGACCATCCACCCAAACGATTGCCTGGTGCGCGAGTTCTTTGCCGATAAGCTGGGCCGGCTGACCGAAGGCCACGATTTTCGCGGCAGCGCCCGCTTGCCGACCAGCCCCGCCGAGCTGATGTTGCGCATGGTCAACCACATGGTGGACGGCTATCTGGAGCTGCGCCGGCTGCTGACCCGCCAGCTCACCGGCCTGCAGCGCCTGCTGCTCGACCCCCATGCGCATTTCGACAACTGGCCGCTGCTGCTGTCCTCGCGCGAGGCCCTGCACACGCTGGAAGACACCTGCGAAGACCAGCGCAGCGCCATTCAGGAATGGATCGACGCGCTGGACGAATGGCCCTTGAGCGATGACGCCCACGTGCAGCGCGAACGCGAGCTGCTGCGCGT
>JBBQKT010000132.1:0-9213 GCA_038327205.1 Burkholderiales bacterium
CTGCTGCGCGGCCGCGAGCAGCCCAAGCTGGCCGGCATGTTCGGCGACATCCATGCCTCCGGTCAGCGCATGCTGGCCCTGGTCAACGACCTGCTCGACGTCTCCAAGCTCGAGAGCGCCGTCGGCACCTTCGATCTGGAACGCTGTGACCTGCGGGGGCTTGTCAAATCGGTGCTGCAGGAGCTCGACCCCCTGTTGGCGCGACGCCATCTTGGCCTGAAACTGGCCCTGGGGGCGGAGCCGCTCGACGCCAAGGTCGACCCGCTGCGCTTTCAGCAGGTGATCCGCAATGTGATGGCTAACGCGATCAAGTTCTCACCCGAGCACGGCACCTTGGAGATCAACGGTGAAGTCACGGCGATGGGCGAGATCCAGCTCAGCGTGGCCGATCGCGGCCCGGGCATCCCAACGGCCGAACTGCAGACCATCTTCGAGGCCTTTGTGCAGTCCAGCAAAACCAAGGACGGCTCGGGCGGCACGGGCCTGGGCCTGGCCATCTGCCGCAAGATCATTGAAATCCACGGCGGCCACATCAGCGCCGAGAACCGTGCGGGCGGCGGCGCCATCTTCCATATCGTCCTGCCGCTGCGGGTGTCGGGCGACACGCAGCTGGCAACGTCGTATTGAGAGTCGACTGGCCTCAGGTCGGCGCGACAGAACTTCGTCAAGACTTGCCGTAAATCACCATCTGCGTGCAACGAAACAGCGCCAGCGTTTTGCCGGTTTCGCGGTGCGTCACGACGGCGTCCCAGACCTGCGTGGTGCGGCCCAGATGCGCGGCGGTGGCGGTGCAGTCGAGCGTGCCGTCGAGGGCGGTGCCGAGGTGGTTGGACTTGAGCTCGATGGTGGTGAAACCGACCGCGCCTTCGGGCAAATGGGCGACACAGCCGTAGCCGGCCGCTGTGTCGGCCAGCGTCACGACGCTGCCGGCGTGCAAATAGCCGTTCGGGGCCAGCAGCGCGGGCTTGATCGGCAGCTCGGCCTTGATCTCGCGGCCGTTGACGACGGTGATGACGATGCCCAAATGGCCGGGCAGGTTGGCGGCGCCGCGCTGGTTGAATTGCTCGGGGGTCAGCGATTTGAGGGACATGGCGCGGCTTTCAGACAAAAGTGAGGCGCCAGTATCCGGTCAATCTCCGATCAATCTCCGGTCAATCGTCAGCGCTTGAACGTCGACAGCTGCCTGAAGCCCAGCATCGCCGAGGGCGGCGTGACGCTGGCGTCAAACGGGTGCTCGCGCTGGCCGCCGATCGCGGCAATGATGCGACGCACATAGAGCCGCGTCTCGGCATAGGGCGGCACGCCCCGGTAGCGGTCCACCGCGCCTTCACCGGCGTTGTAGGCGGCCAGGGCCAGGGCGATATCACCTTCGTAATAGGCCAGCAACCAGCGCAGATAGGCCATGCCGCCCTTCATGTTCTGCACCGGATCGGTGATTTTTTTGACCTTGAAGCGGGCGGCGGTGTCGGGAATCAGCTGCATCAGGCCTTGCGCGTTCTTGGGCGACTGGGCTTGGGTGTCGAAATTGGATTCGGCGGCCATCAGGGCCAGCACCAGATGCGGCGCGAGCTTGTAGTCGGGCGCGATCAGTTTGACGAACTGGACGATCTGCGGCGGGGCGTTGGCCGGCGGCGGCGGTGGCGGCAACATGACCCCGAGCTTGGGCTTGGCACGCTGAGCGGCGGCCAGCAAGGGGGCCGGGTCGGTGTCGGGCGGACGCAGGCAGGCGGGCGGCGGACCCTGCGGCTCGCCCATGACCTTGGCCATATTGCCGGCGACGGCCAGGCCTTGTTCGGCAGCGGCGGCAAACAGGTGGGCGGCCTGCGCGTCATCACGCTCGATGCCACGCGGGTTGGTCAGCATCCAGGCCAGGTTGTATTGCGCCACCGCGTCGCCATAGCGTGCCGCGCGGCAGTAAAGCTGGGCCGCCAGCACCGGGTCGCGCAGGCTGCCGTCAGCACCGTGCTCCAGCGCCTCGGCCTCACGCCGCCAGCGCTCCACCTGGGCAGGCACGACCGGGCCCTTTTCAGGCGGCGGCGTGCTCGGCCGCGGCAAGGAGTCGAAGTTGAAGACCGGGTCTTGCGCGTGGGCACCTGCGCTGGCGAGCAGGGTCAGGCAACAACAGAGCAACAGGGCGGGATGGGAAAGTGACACGGCGCGCGGAGGTGAAGCGACAACCTTGTAGTTTAGGGACGATTCAGCGCCCCCAAACTTCACTTCCGGTTGATGATCTCGCGGTGCATCGGCGCCAGCTGGGCCAACAGTCGGTTCTGGGTGCCGAAGGGAATGCCCTGCGCGTCCATGGCGGCCTGCAGCACCTCGACCAGGGCATTGAAATCAGCCTTGCCGATGGACATCGACTCATGTGCTTTCTTCATGTCGGGGCCGTCAAGCCGGCAGGGGCCGCCGGAGACTTCGCAGAACTGGTCGGCAATCTGGGTCTTGAGGTGCTTTTTGCCGCTCTCCTTGAAGAATGGGCCAGTGCGCGGATCAACCCACAGTCGCTCGATGAAATCGTCGCTCAGCCGGGCCAGGCCGGGTTTGCCACCAAGCTGCTGATACAGCGCGTCATTGGGCAGGGGCTTGACCTGCGAGGTGGGCGGCTGGGCTGACGCGGCAGAAGCGATCAGCAAGGCGGCAAGCGCCGGGATGATGAGTTTCATGGTGACCTGTCAAAAAGCGAGTTGGGCCGACAAATAAGCGCCGGTCTGCTTGCGCTGGACCACGCCGGGCACGATCCTGCCTAGATTGACATAAGCAAGCGTGAACGAGGCCTGCTTGCTGGGGGCCCAGGCGAGGAAAATATCCATCCAGCGGTCTTCCTTCAAGGTGCCCGCACCCAGCGCCAGGTTGTCGCGCAAGTTGTCGGGCTTGGCGCGGTACTCCGCCCCCAGCGCCAGGTTTTTGCTGAGCAGGTAGGCGACAGAGAGTTCAGGCATCAGCCGGACGCCGTCATGGCCTGTCGCGCCAAAGCCGAGCAGCCCCGTCTGATTAGCCTTGGTCGCGCGCAGGGTGGCGTTGACGAGGATGCCCTGTGCCAGCAAAAGCTTGCTGGCGCTGATGTAGAAATCGGTGCCCCGGTCCTTGGCCCCGAAGGCGCTGAGCGCCGCTGCCAGGTGACCCGAATTGGCGCGTTTGTGTTGCAGGCCGACGGCGATCTGCGGCATCAGGGTGTCGCTGTCCAGCACCACATCACCGGCCACGCGCAGCTTGAGGCCAATGATGTCCTGCTTGAGGCGCAGGCCGCTGAAGGCAGGGTCGGCCAAAGCGCCGGCCAAGGCAGTGGCAACCGGCCCGGTGTCGAAGTCTTGATGCGCCAGCGACAGCTCCAGCCTGTCGCCATAACTGGCCGCCACGGCGACGCTGTTGAGCGCGTAATCCTGGGTGCTGACACGGGTAACGGCAGCGGTGACGCCGATGCCGCCATCGGTTGCATAGCCGCCGGTCACCGCCCAGGGCGTGAGGCCGCCACCGGCCGACCCTTCAATGCTGGTCACACCACCGGTCAGCAGCAGCTTGCCATTGCTGCCGGACGAGCTTGGCACGGGTGCGGCCTGAGCCTGGATACCAGCAAGGCTTGCGGCCAGGCCCAGCGCGAAAAGCGCAAAGAGCGCAAAAGGCGAGCGAGCAGATTTCAAATTCAAGGGCATGGCAAAGCCTTGATATCGTCTCGCTGGCCGGAAACTTGAAGCCGATTACAGCCACGCCCAACAGCCCGAGGCTCGGGCCGAGAAACACCAAATCCATCATGATCTTGCTCACCGTTGAAGGCGATGGGCAGCGCTTAGAAATCAGGCTGTCGGGGTGGTATCGGCGGTTCTTGACTGGGCATCAAGATTGCGTAGAGACGGCCTTCAGTCCGGCGTTCCAGCGCAGGCTGGAATCCAGTCGTATTTAGCGCTCGCTGTGCTTTGTCGCGCTGGATGCCAGTCTGCGCTGGCATGACGGGCCGCAAAAACTCAGTGAATCGCAGGCAAGGAGCGCAACGCCTTCACCGCCCCCGCCCCCATCGCCGCGCCAAAGCGCTTGGCCAGGCGTTCGGCCACGTTGTCGTGCGGCGTGTAGTCGATTACTTCCTCGGCCTTGACGACCTCGCGGGCGACGAAATCAAGGCTGCCGTAATGGTCGGCCAGGCCGAGCTTGATCGCCTCTTCGCCGTTCCAGAACAGGCCCGAGAACATTTCAGGGGTTTCTTTCAGCCGCGTGCCACGTCCTTCGCGGACGACGGTGATGAACTGCTGGTGGATCTGGTCAATCATGGCCTGGGCAAAGGCGCGCTGCTTGGTGTTTTGCGGTGAGTAAGGATCGAGCATGCCCTTGTTGTCACCGGCAGTGAGCAGGCGGCGCTCAACGCCCAGTTTGTCCATCAAACCAACAAAGCCAAAGCCGTCCATCAGCACGCCGATCGAGCCGACGATGCTGGCCTTGTCGACATAGATTTCGTCGGCACCGGCGGCAATGTAATAGGCCCCCGAGGCGCACATTTCTTCCACCACGGCATAGACCTTCTTGCCATGCTTGGCCTTCAGGCGCTTGATCTCGTCATAAACGATGCCGGCCTGCACGGGGCTGCCGCCGGGCGAGTTGATGCGCAACACCACGGCCTGCGCACCCTGGTCTTCGAACGCGCTTTTCAGCGCCGACAGCATCAGCTCGGCGCTGGCCTCGGTGTCTTCCGCGATTTCGCCGCGCACCTCGACCAGGGCCGTGTGGGGCGTGCTCGGCGTGTTCATGTGGCGGCCTTGCGAAAACCACAGCCAAGCCAAAGCGAAGGCCAACCCCACCCAGAGCAGGCGGTAAAAGCCGCGCCAGCGACGGTCGCTGCGGCGGTCTTGCAGGTATTGCTGGGCGAACTCGGTCAACAGGCCCTCGTAGGCAGCGGGTTTCGGGGGCGAAGGCAGTTCGTTGTCGGGGGTCATGCTGGGCGTCTCAAATCAATCAAATACGGGTTTCGTGTCGCGAGAAGGATACCAATACACCTGGCCGGCCTTCTCTTCAACGGCTATCTTGATCAGTCCCATGCGGCCGCACATGCCGGTGACGCAGCGGCCGGTCAGTGGGTCATAGACCGCGCCGTGGATGCTGCACATGATGTACTGCTTGTCGCCATCGAGAAACTCGCCTTCCTGCCAGTCCATCTCGGTCGGCACATGGGCGCAGCGGTTCAGGTAGGCGACAACCTGCCCGTCAAAGCGCAGGGCAAAGGCCCGCGCCGGTTGGCGGTATTGGAGAACGTCGAAGCTGTGCGCGCGGCCACGCTCGGCCAACTCGTCGGACGGGCACAGCGGCAACGGTTCGGGCTTTTCTTGATCAAGCATTTTGGACCAGCCATTGGTGCAGTTCAGACATCGAATGGGCGATGTGCAGCGGCGCCAGGGCAGCGAAGTTGCTGTGATCGTGCGCGCCGTAGCTGACGCCAACACTGGCCGTGCCCGCGTTGGCAGCCAGTTGCAGATCATGGGTGGTGTCGCCAATCATCAGGGTGCGTTCGGGCGGCACATCCAGCTGCGCCATCAGCTCCAGCAGCATGGTTGGATCAGGTTTGCCCGCCGTTTCATCGGCCGTGCGGGTGGCGTCGAACATGCCTTGCAGCTCGACGGTGGCCAGCACCTCGTCCAGGCCACGCCGGTTCTTGCCGGTGGCCACGGCCAGCAGATGGCGGCGGGTTTTCAAGGCGGCCAACATTTCCAGGCTGCCCTTGAACAGGGTCAGCAAATGCTGGTCGGCCAGGTAATGGTGGCGAAAGCGCAGGCTCAGCTCGTGGTGCCGCTCGGGCGGCAGACCGGGCACGGCATGGGCCAGCGCATCGGCCAGGCCCATGCCGATCACATAGCTGGCAGCTTCATCGCTGGGCCGGGGCAAACCCAGATCGACGGCCGAGGCCTGGATGCAATGGGTGATCAGGGCGGTGGAATCGAACAGCGTGCCGTCCCAGTCGAACACGATCAGGTCGAATTGCTTGGCATGTTCTTTTGTCATCGTTGCAGCGCCTTGATTAACTTTTCACATTCGGCCGGCAACGGCGCAGCCAGCTCAATCTCTGCCAAGCTCGCCGGGTGGACAAACCGCAGGCGGCGGGCATGCAAAAACATGCGGTCGAACTTCAACGCCCCGCGCGCCATCGCCCGGTTCGCCTCAAAGTCCCCGTATTTCGGGTCGCCGACGATGGCATGACCGGCATGCTGCAGGTGCACGCGGATCTGGTGCGTGCGGCCGGTCTTGATGGTCACGTCGAGCAGGGTGTGGCCCTTGAGCTTCTGCGCAATCTTGACCAGGCTGATCGAGCGCTTGGCCTGCTCGAACGACGGGTCGCTGGCGGTTTCAACCGCCCTCACCCAGCGTTCGCCATCGCTGCCGATGAACTTGAGCAGCGCCACGTCCAGCACTTTCTTGTTGTCCGCCCACTCGCCCATCACCAGGGCGGCATAGGTCTTGCCGGTCTCGCGTTCGCGGAACTGTTCCTGCAGCGCGACCAGGGCGCTGCGCTTCTTGGCGATCAGCAAAAGGCCGGAGGTTTCCTTGTCGAGCCGATGCACCAGCTCCAGAAACTTCGCCTCGGGCCGCGCCCGGCGCAGTTGCTCGATCACACCAAAGCTGACGCCGGAGCCGCCGTGCACCGCCACGCCGAAGGGTTTGTCCAGCGCGATCAGGTGCTCGTCCTCAAAGATGATCGGGAACTCGCGCGGCGGCACGAAGGCCGTCTCAGCCATCGTCACCCGCTCGGGCAGGCGCACGGGCGGCACGCGCACATCGTCACCCAGGGCAAGCCGGGTGTCGGCCTGCGCCCGACCCTTGTTGACGCGCACCTCACCGGCACGAATGACCCGGTAAATATGCGTCTTGGGCACGCCTTTGAGCTCGCGCAGCAAGAAATTGTCGAGCCGCTGGCCGGCCGAACCCTCGTCGATGGTGACGTGGCGCACCGCCGGGGGTGGCTGGCTTGCCACGGCGTCGGTCCTGGCTTTAGGGGTTTGCGTGGCGGCGAAAGCGTCTGCTTTCGCCCTTATAATGTTGCTCACCACGTGTCCGCTGTAAGTGATTGATTTAGCTGATTTTACCTGGGTGTATCAAGCCCTTGCGGTCGGCAGCTGAAGCGGACAATCGTGGTGGTTGCGGCGGGCTTGCTTGCCGCAGTCAAAAAATAGGTGATGCAACGCACCCAAGCCCAAGGCGGGCCTTGTCCCCAAGTGACCAGGCGGCCCAAAGCCGGTGCGGCAGAGCAATGTAGATCGAACCACGCCGGGCACGACGCCTCCTTTTTGATGAGTCGGCCGGGCACAGACAAGGTTTCCACGGTGCGAGGCTATAGCCTCGGACCAGCTTCCCACAGTCCTCGCGGATGAGCCCTTCCACGCCCTTTATTACCCCCCACCGCTTCAGCGGACAGCACCGGCGCATCCATGCCGATGTGGCTGTAGCGCCGAGCCGTGGCCGGGCCGTGTGGCAACTTGTTGTTGCCAGACGTTCAAGGGACAGGGCTGCCGCGCCGCCTGCTGTGTCGCACGCGCCAACGCTGATCGGCTGACCGGCTCGTTCGGTCAACAACCTTCAGTCCAGGGCGATTCCTTCCTCGGTTCTTCCACAAAGCTCGTGTGTCGATGTGTCATTGCCTCTGGCGGTGACGTGCAGAAGACTGCGTGCTGCGCAGCCGGGCTGAAACCCCGGCGGCCAGCGCGCGAGGAGAGTTGATAAATGAAACGCATGCTGATCAATGCGACGCAGGCCGAAGAGCGCCGCCTCGCCATCGTTGATGGCCAGAAGCTGCTCGACTTCGAGACCGAAATCGAAGGCCGCGAACAGCGCAAGGGCAATATCTACAAAGCCGTCGTGACGCGGGTCGAGCCCTCGCTCGAAGCCTGTTTTGTCGATTACGGCGAAGAGCGCCACGGCTTCCTGCCCTTCAAGGAAATCGCCCGCACCTACTTCCGCGACGGCGTCGATGTACGCACCGCCCGCATCCAGGACTGCATCCGTGAAGGCCAGGAACTGCTGGTTCAGGTGGAAAAAGAAGAGCGCGGCAACAAGGGCGCGGCGCTGACCACCTTTGTCTCGCTGGCCGGCCGCTACCTGGTGCTGATGCCCAACAACCCGCGCGGCGGTGGCGTCAGCCGCCGCATTGAGGGTGAAGACCGCGAAGAGCTGAAAGAAAACCTCGACCAGCTCGAATATCCGAAGGGCATGAGCCTGATCGCCCGCACCGCCGGCATCGGCCGTTCCGCCGCCGAGCTGCAGTGGGACTTGAACTACATGCTCAAGCTCTGGACCGCCATCGATGATGCTTCCAAGGGTGGCAAGGGCGCTTACCTGATCTATCAGGAATCGAGCCTGGTGATCCGCGCAATCCGCGATTACTTCACCGCCGATGTGGGCGAGATCCTGATCGACACCGACGACCTGTTCGAGCAAGCCAGCCAGTTCATGAACCATGTGATGCCCGATCAAGGCCATCGCGTGAAGCGCTACCGCGACGACGCGCCGCTGTTCAGCCGTTTCCAGATCGAGCACCAGATCGAAACGGCGTTCAGCCGCACGGTCAACCTGCCCTCGGGCGGCGCCATCGTGATTGACCACACCGAGGCTTTGGTGTCGGTCGACGTCAACTCGGCCCGCTCGACCCGCGGCAGCGACATCGAAGAAACCGCCACCCGCACCAACCTTGAAGCGGCCGACGAAATCGCCCGCCAGATGCGTTTGCGCGACCTGGGCGGCTTGATCGTCGTTGACTTCATCGACATGGAAGAGAGCAAGAACCGCCGCGAGGTCGAACAGCGGCTGCGCGACGCGCTGCGCCCCGACCGTGCCCGCGTGCAGTTCGCCTCGATCAGCAAGTTCGGCCTGTTGGAGATGAGCCGCCAGCGCCTGCGCCCAAGCCTGAGTGATGGCAACCACATCACTTGCCCACGCTGCAATGGCACCGGCCACATTCGCGACACCGAATCCAGCGCGCTGCAAATCCTGCGCATGGTGCAAGAAGAAGCGATGAAGGACAACACCGCCGCCGTGCACGTGCAAGTGCCGGTCGAGGTGACCAGCTTCCTGCTGAACGAGAAGCGCACCGAAATCACCAAGATCGAGCTGAAGCAGCGCGTCACCGTGCTGCTGGTGCCCAACAAGCACCTCGACACGCCGAACTACAAGCTCGAGCGCCTGCGCCACGACGACCCGCGTCTGGAAAACCTGCAGGCCAGCTACACGATGATCGAAGAGCCGACC
>JBBQKT010000133.1:0-9161 GCA_038327205.1 Burkholderiales bacterium
GCGGTGGACAAGAAACCCGGGTCGTAGGTGAACTTGCCCGTCTGCGCGTACAGCTTGCGGATGTCAATCACATCCGGGCCGACCGTGCCTTTGTAGAGCGGCAACTCCATTTGCGGGCTGCCGTCGGAGAACGACAGAGTGGCTTTGACGTCAGATGGAGTCATGGGCATGTCCTTTGGTTTCTTGAGTAAATATCAGGTCGTGCGCGGCATGCGGAGCAAGCCCAGCACCTCACGCACATCGGGCCGATCCAGCGCATCTTGCGGCTCTTTACGGCACAGAATCAGGTCGAGCAGATCGTTGTCTGCTTCGTCCATCAACACGCGCAGGCCTTCGGCCTGATTTTCGGTCAGGCTGTCGGCATAACGCTCAAAAAAGCGCTCGATGAACAAATCGTTTTCGAGCAGCCCACGCCTGCAACGCCAGCGCAGCTTGGACAGTGCGCGCTCGTCGATGAGGGTGTCGGCTGCGTTCATGAAAAGGCTCAGACTGCGCGGCTGATCATCAGCTCTTTGATCTTGCCGATGGCCTTGGTCGGGTTCAGCCCCTTCGGGCAGACATCGACACAGTTCATGATGGTGTGGCAGCGGAACAGGCGGTACGGATCTTCAAGGTTGTCCAGGCGCTCGGCGGTGGCTTCGTCGCGGCTGTCGGCGATGAAACGGTAGGCCTGCAACAGACCGGCCGGGCCGACGAACTTGTCTGGATTCCACCAAAAGCTCGGGCAGGCGGTGGAGCAGCTGGCGCACAGGATGCACTCATACAAACCGTTCAACTCTTCACGCTCTTCCGGGAACTGCAGGCGCTCCTTGTCGGGCGGCGGCATGTCGTTGACCAAATAGGGCTTGATCGAGTTGTACTGCTTGAAGAACTGCGTCATGTCGACAATCATGTCGCGAATGACGGGCAGGCCCGGCAGCGGCTTCAAGACGATGACACCCGGCAAGGTGCGCATATTGGTCAGGCAGGCCAGACCGTTTTTGCCGTTGATGTTCATCGCATCCGAGCCGCACACGCCTTCGCGGCAGGAGCGACGAAAGCTCAGCGTGGGATCAACCGCCTTCAGCTTGTTCAGGGCATCCAGCAACATGCGCTCGCTGCCGTCCAGCTCGACCTCGAGGGTCTGCATATACGGCTTGGCATCCTTGTCCGGGTCGTAGCGGTAGATCTGAAATGTGCGCAGGGTCATGTCTTGCTTTCTAGTCAGTTGGGGACAGCGCTACTCGCGAGGATGCACGGGCGGTCTGTCCCACAAGGCCATCAGAATGTCCGGACTTTCGGCGGAATCGAATCGGCGGTCAGCGGGATCAGCTTCACCGGCTTGTAGTCGAGGCGGTTGCCTTCGGAATACCAGAGCGAATGCTTGAGCCACTGCACGTCATTGCGACCATTCGGGAACTCGGGGCTGTCGCTGTAGTCATCAACCGTGTGCGCGCCACGGCTCTCGGTGCGCGCGGCCGCCGAGACGATGGTCGCCATCGCCGATTCGATCAGGTTTTCCACCTCCAGCGCCTCGATGCGGGCGGTGTTGAAGACCTTGGACTTGTCCTTCAAGGTGATGTTCTTCACCCGCTCGCCGATGGCGGTGATTTTGGCAACGCCTTCGTCCAAGGTCGCCTGCGTGCGGAACACCCCGGCATACAGCTGCATGGCCGCGCGCAGGTCGTTGGCCACGTCTTGCGCGTATTCACCGCTGGTCGTTGCATCGAGCCGTGCCAGACGGGCGACCGAGTTGGCCCCAGCGTCGGCCGGCAGCAGCTTGTGGTTCTTGGCCTTCAGACCCGACTCGGCAATGTGGTTGCCGGCCGCGCGGCCGAACACCAACAAGTCAAGCAGCGAATTGGTGCCCAGGCGGTTTGCGCCGTGCACGCTGACGCAGGAGCACTCGCCCACCGCGTAAAGCCCGTTTACCACCGTGTTCGGCTCGCCGTTCTTGGGGATGACGACCTGGCCGTGGATATTGGTCGGGATGCCGCCCATCTGGTAATGGATGGTGGGCACGACGGGAATAGCTTCCTTGGTGATGTCCACATTGGCGAAGTTGTGGCCGATCTCCAGCACGCTGGGCAGGCGCTTGGCAATCGTCTCGGCACCCAGATGGGTCATGTCGAGTTCGATGTAGTCCTTGTTGGGCCCGCAGCCGCGGCCTTCCTTGATTTCCTGGTCCATGCAGCGGGACACAAAGTCACGCGGGGCCAGGTCTTTCAGGGTCGGCACATAGCGCTCCATGAAGCGTTCGCCATTGCTGTTGCGCAGGATTGCGCCTTCGCCGCGGCAGCCTTCGGTCAGCAGCACGCCGGCCCCGGCCACGCCGGTCGGGTGGAACTGCCAGAACTCCATGTCTTCGAGCGGGATGCCGGCGCGTGCCGCCATGCCCAGGCCGTCGCCGGTGTTGATGAAGGCGTTGGTGCTGGCCGCAAAGATGCGCCCTGCCCCGCCGGTGGCCAAGAGCACGGTCTTGGCTTCCATGATGTGCAGCTCGCCGGTCTCCATCTCCAGCGCGGTGACGCCGACGACATCGCCCTCGTCATCACGGATCAGATCCAGTGCCATCCATTCGACGAAGAACTGCGTGCGCGCCTTGACGTTCTGCTGATACAAGGTGTGCAACATCGCGTGACCAGTGCGGTCAGCGGCGGCGCAGGCACGTTGCACCGGCTTTTCGCCGTAGTTGGCGGTGTGGCCGCCAAACGGACGCTGATAGATCGTGCCATCGGCATTGCGGTCGAACGGCATGCCGAAATGCTCAAGCTCGTAGACGACCTTCGGTGCTTCGCGACACATGAACTCGATCGCGTCTTGGTCGCCGAGCCAGTCGGAACCCTTGACGGTGTCGAAAAAGTGATAGTGCCAGTTGTCCTCGGACATATTGCCCAGCGATGCCCCGATGCCGCCTTGCGCCGCCACTGTGTGCGAACGCGTCGGGAACACCTTGGACAACACGGCCACATTCAAGCCAGCCAGCGCCAGTTGCAGCGACGCGCGCATGCCCGAGCCACCGGCCCCGACGATCACCACGTCAAATTTACGCCTCGGAATTGCGTTCTTACTCACCACCGTCATCACAGTCTCCACAACACTTGGATCGCCCAACCAGCGCAGCCCAATAGCCACACCAGGGTGAACACTTGCAGGCACAGCCGAATGCCGACTGGCTTGATGTAATCCATCCAGATATCTCGCATACCAACCCAAGCGTGATACGTCAACGACAGGATCACGACGAAGGTCAACACCTTCATCCATTGGGCGGAAAAGATGCTTGACCACCGGTCGTAGCCCAGCTCGCCAGGCATCAGCACCTGCGCCAGCAGCACGACCGTGAACAAAGCCATCAGGACGGCGGTGACGCGCTGCGCCAGCCAATCCCGCAAGCCATAGTGCGCACCGACAACGATGCGCTTGGAACCAAAAGTAGCCATGAAAATCCCTCAATCAGTGGGGGACGGAGCTTGCCGCAAAGCGGCTGCAGTCCATCCCGCCAAGTTTCAGTAAATGCCGAACAGCTTCGCGCCCAGCAACACCGTCAGCGCCACGCTGCCGACCAGGGTCACCAAGGCCGAGTTGTGACCCTGTGCCTTGCTGACACTGTGGGTGGCATCCATCCAAAGGTGGCGCACACCGGCAATGAAATGGTGCAGGTAGGCCCAGATCAAGCCCAAGCAAACCAGTTTGATGAACCAGCCCGGCAAGAAACCGATGCCAGCCACAAAAGCATTGGCAAAGGCGCCGTAGGAAATCTCGGTGCTGATGCTGGTGTCGAACATCCAGATGATGAAGGGCAGCAGCAGAAACATCACCAGGCCGCTGACTCGGTGCAGGATCGACACGATGCCGGCTGGCGGCAGGCGGTAAGACACGATCTGAGTGATATGGATATTGCGGAAGACAGGCCTCTTTTTCGCAATGCTTGCTGATGTGTCCGACATAGCCAACCTTCTGTAATCAAATGGAACCAAGAGGAGTTTATTGCAATGCAGCAGAGCCACGGCCTAGCTGAGGGTATTGCGATAGAAATGGGTGGACGTGTTGTAAAGACCCCGGCGTAACTCAACCGGTTTGTCGCCGTAAGTAAACGACAAGCGCTCTACGCTAAGCAAAGGCGCGCCGACGGGCACTTGAAGCAGGGGCGCGCTCCGCGCATCGGCCAAAACAGCGCGGATTTGCTCTTCGGCGCGAATCATGTGTACGCCGAACTCAGCTTCGAACAGGCCGTAGAACGGGCCTCGATGTTGATTCAACCGTTCGGCGGTCAGGCCCTTGAACAAATCGCCGGGCAGCCAGATGTCGTCCAGCACCACCGGCTGTGTTTTCGCATGTAACAAGCGCCGCACTTCGACCACCGCATCGCCCGCCCGCATCTGTAATTGCCGAGCGATGGCGGCCGGTGCGCGAAGACGCTTGCAGTCCAGCAACTGGCGGCCCAGGGCGGCGTTGCCATCGTCGGGGGTCAGGCGCAGGAAGCGGTACTGATTTTTTTGCTCGGCGTGGGTAGCGACAAAAGTGCCCTTGCCTTGCCTGCGCACCAGCAGGTTGTCGGCCGCCAAGGCGTCGATGGCCTTGCGTACGGTGCCCTGGCTGACACCGAAGCGCAGCGCCAAGTCCTGCTCGCTGGGAATCGCCTCGCCCGCCTTCCACTCACCGGCCTGCAAGCTGGCGATGATGAGATTGGCAATTTGGCGGTAAAGGGGACTGAACGACGGCTGGGCCAGCCCGACATCAGCCAGCGGGGAGACAGCGGGCATACCCTCAATTGCAGCACAAGCAGGGTGCCCCGTCCACTAAAGTCTTCTATAAGACACAAGATTGTAAAATCGACGCCACGACGACCTCGGGATATCCCGCATTCGTCCTACACTGTCCCGCACACTTTTCCAGCCAACTTCCGGAGTTCTCCCATGAGCAAGACACCCGTTCGCGTTGCCGTCACCGGCGCTGCAGGCCAGATCGGCTACGCCCTGTTGTTCCGCATCGCCTCGGGCGAAATGCTGGGCAAGGATCAGCCCGTGATCCTGCAATTGCTGGAAGTGCCGGTCGAAGGCCCGCAAAAAGCGCTCAAGGGCGTGATGATGGAGTTGGATGATTGCGCCTTCCCGCTGCTGGTCGGCATGCAAGCCCACAGCGATCCGATGACCGCCTTCAAGGACGCCGACTACGCCCTCCTCGTTGGCTCGCGTCCGCGCGGCCCCGGCATGGAGCGCGCCGAGCTGCTGTCGATCAACGGCGCCATCTTCACGGCCCAGGGCAAGGCACTGAACGCTGTGGCTTCGCGCAATGTCAAGGTGCTGGTGGTCGGCAACCCGGCCAACACCAATGCCTATATCGCGATGAAGTCGGCCCCCGATCTGCCGGCCAAGAACTTCACCGCCATGCTGCGCCTGGACCACAACCGCGCTGCCTCGCAGATCGCCGCCAAGACCGGCAAGCCGGTCGCTGCCATCGAGAAGTTGACGGTTTGGGGCAACCACTCGCCGACGATGTATGCCGATTACCGCTTCGCCACGATTGACGGCGCCTCGGTGGCCGACATGATCAACGACCAGGTGTGGAACAAGGACACTTTCCTGCCCACCGTCGGCAAGCGCGGCGCGGCCATCATCGAGGCGCGCGGCCTGTCGTCGGCCGCCTCGGCTGCCAATGCTGCCATCGACCATATGCGCGACTGGGCGCTGGGCACGAATGGCAAGTGGGTCACGATGGGCGTGCCGAGCGGCGGCCAGTACGGCATCCCCAAGGACGTGATGTTCGGCTTCCCGGTCACCACCGAAGGTGGCGAGTACAAAATCGTCGAAGGCCTGCCCATCGACGCTTTCTCGCAAGAATGCATCAACAAGACCCTGGCCGAGCTGCAAGGTGAGCAGGACGGCGTCAAGCATCTGCTCTGAGTTTGGTCTGAGCCGCTCAGCTGAGCGAAACTGAAGGGGTCGGCGCTGCCGGCCCTTTTTTTTGGAATCTGCATCTTGATCAATTCTCTGCACCCGAAGCTGGCCCTTTTTGAAGAGGGCGATGTCGCTGCCGCCCTGCCCGTGGTCGATCATTACTGCGGTGTCGAAGCGCGCATGGTCAAAAGCCTGGAATTGCAGGCGCGCATGGGGCCGGTGTTCGACATCACGCTTGATTGCGAGGACGGCGCACCCATCGGTGGCGAGGCAGATCATGTGCAGTTGCTGCTGGCAATGCTGGCCAGCGAGAACAACCGCTTTGGCCGCGTCGGTGCCCGCGTTCATCCGCTCGGCCATGCTGCGTTCGAGGCCGATGTGGCGGGTTTGATCGGCGGCGCAGGTGACAAACTCGCCTACTTGATGCTGCCCAAGCCGCGCAGCCTGGCTGAGGTGCAGCAGGCCTGCGATTTCATCGACGCAAGCCTGAAGCAGCACGGCATCACCCGCAGCCTGCCCATCCATGCGCTGATTGAAACCCACGGTGCGCTGCGTGATGTTCAGGCGATCGCTGCCCATCCGCGGATCGAGTCGCTGTCTTTCGGGCTGATGGACTTCATCTCCGCCCATCGCGGCGCAATTCCACGCTCGGCCATGGGTGTGCCGGGCCAGTTCAGCCATCCGCTGGTGGCGCGCGCCAAGCTCGAGATCGCAGCGGCCGCCCATGCCAATGCCAAGACACCCTCGCATTGCGTGGTGACCGAATTCAAGAGTGCTGCCGCCATCGGCGACGCCGCGAGCCGCGCCGCGCGGGAGTTCGGCTACACGCGGATGTGGAGCATCCACCCGGCGCAGATCCAGCCGATCCTCGATGCCTTCGCGCCCAGCGTGGCCGAGATCGACGAGGCCATCGCCATCATCCAAGCCGCGCAGGCGGCCGACTGGGCACCGATCCAACACCGCGATAGCCTGCACGACCGCGCCAGTTACCGCTACTTCTGGCAGGTGCTGGAGCGCGCGCATCGGACCGGCCAGCCGCTGCCCGCGGAAGCGGTGCAGGCCTATTTCTAACGCTTCGTCACCACCGCAGCCGAGCGACACGAAGAATCAGCACTACATTTCAGCGCATCCAACGCTTCAGATTCCGATGAAACCTTTCCTTCCGCTTTTTTTGATCTGCTTCATGGCGACGGCCTCGGCACAGACGACAGCCCCCGCTGCCAAGGTCGCGCCCAAACATCGCCCCAAGGCCGTCGCCAAGACGCTGCCGCCGCCACCGCCCTTGCTGCCGCCGCTGTTTGATGCTGACGAAGATCAACTTGCCGCCGCCGAGCGCGCCTACCTGGGCGCCTATGACTGTGAGTTCAAGCAATCGATCAACATTGCCCCGCATCCGAAGCCGGGCTACATCAATGTGAGCTGGAACAAGGAAGTGTTCACGATGAAACCGGTGTTGTCGTCCACCGGCGCGCTGCGGCTGGAGGATGTGACCGGCCGAACCCTGATGATCCAGATCGCCAACAAATCGATGCTCTTGGACACCAAGATCGGCCGCCGCCTGGTGGACGAATGCCTCCATCCTGCGCAGCGTGCCGCCATCGAAGCCGCCAAGCTGGCGCGGGCCGCAGCCGCCGCAGCAGCCGCCGCATCCGGGGTTGAAGTCGCGCCGGAACCGGGCGGACTGGGCATCACGCCGCAAAAGCCGGGCGGCTGAGCTTCAAGCTCTAAGCCGCTGCAGTCAGCCTCCAAAGTGAGGTGATCTCAGCGGCGCGCGCCTTGAACAGCAGATCAGTCTTGTCGGCCGCACGGGCATGTTGCGGCTTGGCATCGGCGCGGGCCAGCACCTTCAGGCCCGCAGCGTCGATCCACGCAAGCAGCTCGGCGCGGGTGCGCAGACCCAGGTGTTCGGCCAGGTCGGACAGAATCAGCCAACCCTCGCCACCGGGGGCCAGATGCGCGGCCAGGCCAGTCAAAAAGCCACGCAGCATGCGGCTGTCAGGGTCGTAAACGGCATGCTCCAGCGGCGAGGTCGGCAGGCCCGGCACCCAGGGTGGGTTGCAGACGATCAGCTGCGCCAAGCCCGGCGGGAACAGGTCGGCGGTCAGCAGCTCGACCCGGTTCGCCACGTTCAATTGGGTGATGTTGTCCAGCGCGCAAGCCAGGGCGCGTGGATCCTGGTCGGTGGCGACGACGCGGTTCACACCGCGCCGCGCCAGCACCGCTGCCAGCACGCCGGTGCCGGTGCCGATATCGAACGCCACCCCCGTCTTGCCGCTGTTCTTCAGGCTGGGCGGCAGCGGCGCATGGGCAACCATGTCCACATACTCGCCCCGCAGCGGCGAGAACACGCCGTAATGCGGATGGATGCTTGCCTTCAGCGCGGCAATGGGCACGCCGTTGACGCGCCATTCATAAGCACCGATTAGCCCCTGCAGCTCGCGGAACGAAGCCACGTAATGCGTGTCGACCGGGCCGCGCGCCTGCAGGCCCGCCTCTTTCACATCCGGCGCACGCCGCAGCGGCACGCCGTGATCGGCATCAAAGGGCAGCAGCAGCATGCTCAAAACCCGCGTGCGCAGGGCCTGCGCCTTGCGCTGCTGTACAAAAGCCGCGTGCATCGGCACGACGGCAGGCGAGGCCTTGGCAGCCGAGCGCTGGGCTTTGGAGTCGATCCGGCGCTTCAAGGCCTGCATCAGCAAGCGGGCATTTTGAAAATCACCACTCCACAGCAGGCCCACACCTTCGCTGGCCAGCCGGTAGGCGTCATCAGCGGGCGTGGTGTCGTCGATCACCTCGACGCGCTTGGGCGGCGCCGTGCCGGCCAGCGAGCGCCAGGGCGCGTGGACGGTTTCCCCCTCAGCATTGCGCCAGTGGATTTGGGGGGTGTCGCTGTCGTTGTGGTGATTGATGGTCATCCAGCATTTTCGGGCCGAAAATTCGCGCGCACGGTTTTCAACGTGAAATTGTCCCGTCCGCTTGCCGGCCCTTGGTCAAGTATGTAGAATCAATGCATACTTTCTTCGCCATACCTCCCCAACCAACCAGGAGCCCGACCATGGAAGCCACAGTTGCAGAACGCGGCCAGATTACCCTGCCCAAGGCGGTGCGTGATGCACTGGGTCTGACCAAGGGGACGACGTTAAAGGTCGAACTGGAAGGGGGCCGCATCATTCTGCGCAAGAACGTCGATGACGCGCTGTCCCGCTTGCGTGGGCGCTTCAAGCTCGACGGTTTCGCCAGCGCCGATGAAGCCATGCGCGAGATTCGCGGCCATGCGCCCGG
>JBBQKT010000134.1:0-9132 GCA_038327205.1 Burkholderiales bacterium
GGCATCAACTGGAACGCCCGCATCTTGCCGGTGCGGGTATCGGGCAAGTGCGGCGCGGCGGTGCCCGACATGGTGGACGGCATGCGCTGGGCCGCCGGGCTGCCGGTGGCCGGCGTGCCGATCAACACCAACCCGGCCAAGATTTTGGTGATCGGCTTTGCTGGCATTGCCTCTTGCGATGTCAACGACCCAAACCCCAATATTGCCGCAGCCGCCAAGCTCTACACCGATGCGATCAGTGAACTGCGTGCGCGCAATGTGCTGATCGTGGCGGCCGCCGGCAATATCCGCGGCGCTGTCGGTCGCCCGGCCAATTGCGCGGGCGTGCTGGGCGTCACCGCACTGAACCGCCAGGGCTTTAAGGCCATCTACGCCAATATCGGCAAGCAGATCGCGCTGGCCACGCCGGGCGGTGATGGCAATTACAGCCGCACCTGCGACGCCGAATTGGCCGATACCGGCATCACCTCCACCAGCGACACCGGCACCACCACGCCGATCACTTTTGGCTACGCCGCCGCCAGCGGTACCAGCTTTGCTGCGCCGCAAGTGGCAGGCGCTGCCTCGCTGATGTGGGCAGCCAATCCGGCCCTGAGCCTGGCGCAGATCGAGGCTGGTTTGCGCCTGTCGGCCCGGCCCCATGCCCAGGCCGAAGCGCTGGGAACCTGCAGCGCCACCAACCTCAGCCGCTGCACCTGCACGACCGACACCTGCGGTGCCGGCATGCTCGACGCCGAAGAAGCGCTGCGCTACGCCCAGGCACCCGCCAGCTACACCGCCCCAGTGCGCAGCGCGGTGACCCTGAGCAGCGCGGCGCTCGACGCCTGCGGCATCAAGCAAGGCACGAAAGTTGTCGTGCCCGACCCGGTTGTGCCGCCGACACCGGCTCCGTCAACGCCGGCACCGGCACCCGCACCCGCACCTGCACCAACCCCAACGCCAACGCCTGCATCCTCAGGCGGCGGGGCGATGGCCCCATGGTGGCTGATCGGGCTGGCCTTGGCGGCCTGCGCTTTGCGGCGCAAGCAAGCTCTACTTTAAGCGCCGGAAATGCAGGCGGTCGATCAGGGATTCGCCGTCGACGTTGACGACATGCTCCTGCAGGATCTCCACCCTGCCCTGCTCGGCGAGCGCATGAAACTCACGCGCTGAGCTGTCAAAAACCAGGGGATGCTCCAGCGAGCTCCCCGCATTCGGCAAGGCCGTATCGGCACCGAACTCAGAGTCCAAGAAGACCGACATTGCAATAGTTCCCATCTGCCAACTCCTGTAAAAAAAGAGACAAAACAAGCGGTTCGTGCTGCCAAAACCTTCTGACCCCTTTAGCGCTTCAACAAGCCGGGCAGCGCGGTCGAGATGGCCGGAAACACGGCGATGAGCAGGGTGCCGGCAAAGATCGAAAGCATTGCCGGTAGCACTGACCTTGCCACATAACCGATCGGTTTGCCAAATATTGCCGAAGCAAAGTAAATATTCATGCCGGCCGGTGGGCAAAGAAAGCCCACCTCCATCGCAGCCAGAAAAATGATGCCGAAATGCAGCGGATCAAGGCCGTAGCTGAGCGCCAGCGGTAACAACAAGGGCACAAGCACCGCAATGGCCGCGAAAATCTCCATCAGCGCAGCCGCGACGAACAAAAAGGCGCAGAGCGCCAGCAAGAACAGATGCTTGTCCGGGATGGCGGCCTGCACCCAGTCCACCGCCTGATCAGGGATGCCGGCATCCACCAAAAAGTTGGTCAACGCCAGGGCCATGCCCAGGATCAGCATCACGCCGCCAATCAATTGCACACATTCGGCCAGGCAGCGGCCCAGCAGCCGCCAACCCAGTTCTCGGTGCACCAGGCCCTGGGTGAGCAGGGCATAGGCCGCGGTCAGCGCCGCACTTTCGGTCGGGGTGGCCAGACCGCCGATCAGTGCGCCGATGGCCACCAGCGGCGCTGCGATTTCCCACTTGGCCGTCCAGGCTGCCGCCAGCGCGCGGCGCAGGTCGGGCTTGGCAGCAGGGCTCGCCGCCACCCCCTCGCGCCGCAGAAAGCCGCCCAGCAGCAGCAGACAGGCCACCATCACCCCGGCGGGCAGCAGCCCGGCCAAAAACATCGACTCGATCGGCACGCGCGCGATCACCGCAAACATGATCAGCGGCACCGAGGGTGCCAGCAGCACACCGAGCGCGCTGGCACTGGTCACCATGCCGATGCCGCGCTGCTCGGGATAGCCCGACTGGCGCAGCAAAGGCAGCAGCAGGCCGCCCAGCGCCAGGATGGTGACACCGCTGCCCCCGGTGAAAGCCGTGAAGGCCGAACACAGCAGGGCCGCCGCCAGCACCGTGCCGCGCTGACCGCCGCCAAACAGTTGCACAAACAGATCGCCCAGGCGGCCGGCGGCGCCGGTGCGGGCGAAGATCAGGCCCGCCAAGGTGAACAGTGGCAGCGCCGGCAGCGACGGGTTGACGGTGATCTGGTAATGGGACAAGGCGATGGAGGCCAAGGGCAGGCCCTCGCTCCAGAACAGCGCCAGGGCCAGGCCCCCCAAGGCGGCAAACACCGGCGCGCCGGCCAGCAGCAAGGCCAGCAGGGCGACCAGGGCCGGCGCCAATGGCAGGGCCTGGCCCTCCCAGGCGGCGGCTGCTAGCCCCCCGGCCAGCGGCAGCAGCACGGCCGCCCCAAGACCCCATGCCGGTTGCCTCAGCTGCCCAGCAGCGGCCGCACCCAGCCGCAGCCCCAGCAGCGCAAAGCCGACGGGCAGGCTCAGTTGCAGCCACCAGGTCGGCAAGCCGTAAGCCAACAACTGCCCCCCTGCTCGCTCAGCATCGACCAAGCGCCAACCGGCCCAGGCCAGCACGCCACACAGCACGGCCGACCCACCCTTGGCAAAGCCACGCACGGCCGCCTGAATCCTGGCACTGCCCAGATGATCCAGATTGCTGCCCAAGCTGCTGAGATGGCCCAGCCGTTCAGCGGCAATCGCGCCAAACATGGCCAGCACCAGGCCGAGGTGCTGGACCAGCACCGAGGCGTTGTCCACGCCACGCCCCATCAAAGGCCGCAGCGCAATCTCGGCCAGGGGCAAGATCATCATCAAGACCAGGGCCAGCACCGCCGGCACCTGATCCAGGCGTGCGAACTGCAGCAAGGCGCGCGCCATGCTCAGCGGCCTCGGCTGGCGCGGTAGGCCTTGAGGTGCAGGAAGACCTCGTCAAAGGTCTCGGCCGGCACCATGCTGCCGCGGATGCGCGGGTAGAGGTTCTCGGCCAGCGCCGTCCATTCGCGCAGCTGCTCAGCGTTGGGCGTGTTCACCGTCAGGCCGCGCTTTTTCATCGCCGCCACCGCCTCGTCCACCTCCTGGCGGGCCTTGGTGCGCATCTGCAAGCCCGCCCGGTCACCGGCCAGGCGCAAGGCCTGTTGCGCGGCGGGCGACATCTCGTCCCAGGCCTTTTTGCTGACCACCAGAGCGCCGACGATGGGGGCCCAGTTGATGTCCAACATATTCGAGGCCGTGCCGTAGACCTGGCTGGCCAGCGCAAAGTAAGGTGTGCTGGGGATCACGTTGATCATGCCGGTCTGCAGCGAGGGCAGCACGTCCGCCGTCTCCAGCGGCACCGGGGTGTAGCCCAGGCTTTTCATGATGGCCTGCTGCTCGGGCTCCGACCCCCAGGCGAAAAACTTCATGCGCTTAAAGTCGTCGGGGCGGAAAGCTGGCTCCTTTGAAAAGAATCGCACCCAGCCGGCATCGCCCCAGCCCAACACAACGAAGCCACGCTCCAGAAAGCGCTTTTCCATCGCAGGTCGCATTTTCTCGCGCACATAGTCCACCTCGTCCCAATTGCGGAACAGCAGCGGCAGGTTCTGCAAAGCCGCGATGCTCGGCTCGATCTCGCGCAGCCCCACCACCGACATCAGCGCGCCTTGCAACTGCCCGATGCGCATGCGCCGAGCCAGCTCGGCCTCGCCGCCCTGGCTGCCGTCGGTGAAGACGACGAATTTCGCCGTGCCGCCCTGGGCTGTGCGCCATGCCTCGCCCAGCTCCATCAGTTGCTGGTGATAGAGGGAATTCTTGGGCACCACGGTGCCGATGCGCAATTGCGCCGTCTGCGCCGTCTGCACCGTCTGCGCCGTGGCCAGGCAAACCAAGCTCAGGCTCAGCAATGAGGCGAGGCAGAAACTACGAAAGCTGCTTGTCTTGATCATGGGGTGGGTGAAAAAGGGGTGGCTCAGAATCGGTCGTCGGCACTGTCCAGCAGCCACTGGGCGCGTTCGCGCATCAGCTGATTGCCCAAGTCTGGGCGTGCCGCACTGGCCGCCAGGGCTTGGTGCAACAGGCGCTCGAAGGCCGTGCGGTCGCCTTCGGCCAGGGCTTCGGCACGCGCAACAAACACACCCGCATTGCGGCCCCTGCCGAAGGTCTGTGCTTGATCGAAGTAGCGCTCGGCCTCGCGCCGATTGCCACCGGGACGGGCGGCCTCGAACGTGCCCATCAGGCTTGCCAGAGAGCCCTCCCCGTATCCCGGCTCGCGCTCCCAGGCCAGGCGAGCCAGGCGCACTGCCAGCGGCAGGTCGGCCACCACATCGGGCTGGTCCTTGGACAGCGAGATGTAAGCGCCCCAGGAGGCGGCGGCCCAATAGGCCAAGCCCACTTGCTCAGGGTCCAGTTGCTGAAGCGTGCCGGCAGCGAGCGCCTTGGCCAGGCCGGGCCTGCGCTGCTCAAGCGTGGCCATCGCATGTTGATGGGCCCGCCAGTACAGGCGGGCGGCGCGCTGCCGCAAACGCTGGGCTGCCTTGGCATCCTGCGTCTCCAGACGCTCGGACTCGAAGGCCACGAAGGCAAAGGCGTACTGGGTAAAGCCACCCGCCACCGCCTCGCCCAGCGCCACATGGCCGGGCGTCTGTCGCAGGATGGATTCGGACAGCTTGAGATAGAACGCGCTGGCTTCCCGCGCCAGCACCAGATCATCTTCCTGGGCCTGGCCTTGAGCGGCCAATTCGTCGGCCATCCGGTTCAACAGCAGATAGCGTGGCGAGCAGGCGCTCAGCAGCGCCAGAACGGAGAACAGGGCAAGTAGGCGCCACACGGCAAGGATGTCATCACTTCGTCAATGAAGTCATCCAGTCTAGGCAGGCTTGATGAAGCGGTGGTGACAGCGCGGACGCGCCTGCGTGCATAGACGCGGCTTCAGGGTGCCTTGAGCGGGCCCAGCCGCTGCACCGATTGGCATCGGCATCGGCATCGTCGGCCTGACCCGCAGGTCGTCTCAGTTCAGCTCGCGCAGCGGATGTTGATCCGACGACCAGGGACTGACGAAATAGGCTGCCACCTGGTCCACACCCACGTCTGCGATGGACGCCGGCTTCCAACGTGGCGTGTGATCTTTGTCGATCACCAGGGCACGGATGCCTTCCACCGTTTCGCTGTCGGCACCGGGGCGCAAACTGAAGCACTGGTGGACCAGGCCGCGCTCCATCCGCAACTCGTCGGCCAGGCTCATCGCGCGGGCGCGGCGCACCTGTGCCAAGGTCACGGCCAACATCAGCGGCGAGCGCTTGCGCAGGGTCGCCAGTGTCGCCAAGGCCCAGTCGTCCCCTGCAGCGCTGAGCGACGCGAAAATCGCAGCCACGTCGGGCCGACCAAAATGGTGGTTGATGCGTTGGCGCTGGTTGGCGTGATCGGCGGCCGGGGCCAGATCAACCCGCTCCATCACCGTGGCCACCACATGCTCGGCGCTGCTTTGTTCGCCATGGCGAAGCGCTTCGATGATGGCGGGCAGATCGCCGCTCTTGACGAAAACATCGCCCAGGCCCAGCTCAATGGCATCGCCCGCGCCGATGGTCTGGCCGGTCAGTGCCAACCATTCACCCATATGGCCCGGGCACTGGCCGAGGAACCAGCCGCCGCCCACATCGGGGAACAGGCCAATCGCCGTCTCTGGCATGGCCAGCTTGGAATGTTCGGTCAGCACCCGCAGCCGGGCACCCTGGCCCAGGCCCATGCCGCCACCCATCACGATGCCGTCCAGCAACGCAATACAAGGTTTGGCATAGCCGTGAATCAGGTGATTGAGCGCGTATTCCTCGGTGAAGAAATCACCCAGCGCCGGGTCTTGCGCCAGCGCTGCGCGATGGAAAAACCGGATGTCGCCGCCCGCGCAGAAGGCCGCCGGCTTGCCCGGCCGACCCTCGCCCAACAGCAGCACCGCCTGAATGCCCGGCGCAGCGGCCCAGGCCTTCAGCAAGGTGGTGATGTCGCGCACCATCGCCAGCGACAGGGCGTTCAAGGCGTCGGCCCGGTTCAGGGTGATGACCCCCAGCACGCCGTTGATGTGGGCCGTGATCTGACCCTCGGATTGAAGGGCTGGGATCATGGGGACGACAGTCATGCAGGGCTCCGAAAACGAGAGGGCTCAGTAGAAGAAGAAGACGAGGACTTGCGAAGACCCAACAATTCATTGGCAACGAGGGCCAGCAACACCAGGGCGCCGCCGGACAACGCGGCAGCCGAGGGTACTTCGCCAGCGCCCAGCCAGGTCCAGAACACGCCCAACAGCAATTCCATTTGTCCCAACAAGGACAAGACCGGCCCCGGCAGCACTTGTGCCAGCCGAACGACCAGCAAGCAAGGCAGGGCCAGCTGAAACACGCCCAGGCCGGCCAACAAGCCCAGGTCATGCGCCGACGCTTGCAAGGGCCAAGCCAGCGGCAAAGCCACGCCGGCAGACATCAAAGCGCCCAACAGCACGGCCAGCGGCATGTCACTGAGCGCTTTGCCACCCTGGCCATCGTGCTGCAGCAAGCACCAATTCAGCGCGGCAGCCACCGGCACGCCCAGCGCCACGGCCATGCCAGTCCAAGCACCGGGCTCGCCCAGGTCCTGGCCGAACATCCAGGCCACGCCCAGCGTGGCCAGGGCAATCGCGACCCAGGTGCGGGCAGGCAGTCGATGGCGCAAAAAGAGCCGCGCAAACAGCGCGGTCAACAAGGGACCCAGCGCCATCACCACCAGCACATGGGCGACGCGGGTGAGGCTCAGTGCCACCATGAAGGCGGTGAACATCACCGCCCAACACAGGCCCGAAGCCCATACGGCGCGGCGCGCACCACGCAGTTGCTGCAGCAGCGCCCTGCCCCGCAGCGCGCTGAGCACAACGATCAAAGCCAGCGCATTGAAAGCGCTGCGCCAGAAGGTCAGCTCAAAACCACGCGCCGCCTCCAAATGCCGGGTGACCACGCCTGCTGTGCTCCACAGCAGGGTGACCAACAACATCAGGAAGACGGCGCGTTTATGCGTCATCGCTTGGGATTAGCCGCGCAGCGACTTCTTGCGCTCATGCTCCACCAGGAAGCGCTTGCGCAGACGGATGCTCTTGGGCGTGATTTCGACCAGTTCGTCGTCCTCGATGAACTCCACCGCGTACTCGAGCGACAGCTCGATCGGCGGCGTGATCTTGATCGCGTCTTCCTTGCCGCTGACGCGGAAGTTGGTCAGCTGCTTGGCGCGCACCGCGTTGACGATCAGATCGTTGTCGCGGTTGTGCATGCCGACGATCATGCCTTCGTAGACCGGGTCGCCGGCCTTGACGAACATACGGCCGCGGTCGTCCAGCTTGCCCAGCGCGTAGGTGACGATTTCACCGGCGTCTTGGCTGATCAGCACGCCGTTCTTGCGGCTTTCGATCTCGCCCTTGTGCGCTTCGTAGCCGTCAAAGATGTTGGAGATCAGGCCCGTGCCACGGGTCAAGTTCATGAACTCGTTCTGGAAGCCGATCAGGCCCCGCGCCGGGATGCGGTACTCAAGGCGAACGCGGCCCATGCCGTCCGGCTCCATGTTCACCAGCTCGCCCTTGCGCAGACCCAAGGCTTGCATCACGCCGCCCTGGTGCTGCTCTTCAACGTCGGCGGTGACCATTTCGATCGGCTCGTGCTTCTCGCCATTGACCTCATGGAAGACGACGCGCGGCTTCGACACAGCCAGCTCGAAACCTTCACGGCGGATGTTTTCCAGCAGGATGGTCAGGTGCAATTCGCCCCGGCCCGACACTTCAAAGATACCGTCTTCATCGGTTTCCTTGACGCGCAACGCCACGTTGGCTTGCAGCTCTTTTTGCAGGCGGTCCCAAATCTGGCGGCTGGTGACGAACTTGCCTTCACGGCCAGCCAGCGGGCTGGTGTTGACGCAGAAATTCATCGTCAGGGTCGGCTCGTCGATCTTCAACATCGGCAGCGGGACCGGGTTTTCCGGCGAGGTCAAAGTCACGCCGATGCCGATGTCCTCGATGCCGTTGACCAGCACGATGTCGCCGGCCGTGGCCAGGTCGGCCACTTGACGGTCCAGGCCTTCGAACTTCAGGATCTGGTTGACGCGGCACTTCTTCGGCGTGCTGTCGGGGCCCGAATACATCAGCACGTCTTGCATCGGCTTCAGGCTGCCGCTGGTGATGCGGCCAATGCCGATCTTGCCAACGAAGGTCGAATAGTCGAGCGAGCAAATCTGCAATTGCAGCGGGCCGCTGATGTCGCCTTCATGGGCCGGCACATGGCGCAGCACGGTGTCGAACAGCGGGGCCAGGTCGGTGCCGACGGTGTTCGGCTCCATCGTCGCCCAGCCGTTCAGGCCCGAGGCGTACACCACCGGGAAGTCGAGCTGCTCTTCGGTCGCACCCAGCTTGTCGAACAGGTCGAAGGTGGCGTTGATCACGAAGTCAGGACGCGCGCCCGGACGGTCGACCTTGTTGACCACGACGATCGGCTTCAGGCCGAGAGCCAGTGCCTTCTTGGTCACGAAACGGGTCTGCGGCATCGGGCCTTCAACGGCATCGACCAGCAGCAACACGCTGTCGACCATCGACAACACACGCTCCACTTCGCCGCCGAAGTCGGCGTGGCCGGGGGTGTCGACGATGTTGACGTGCGTGCCCTTCCAGGCGACAGCGCAGTTTTTCGACAAGATCGTGATGCCACGCTCTTTTTCGATGTCGTTGTTGTCCATCACCCGCTCGGCAACCTTCTCGTTCGCACGGAAGGTGCCGCTTTGGCGCAGCAATTGGTCAACCAGGGTGGTTTTGCCATGGTCAACGTGGGCAATGATGGCGATGTTGCGAATCTGCTTACTCATACGACACTTTCTAAAAACTCTGAACTTC